>JAFDEE010000111.1 GCA_019310525.1 Deltaproteobacteria bacterium
GAATCCTACTTTGCCACCTTGCAACGAACTGCTCTTCATAATACAGACTATAAAACTCCTGATGAAATTGAACAGGGCCTACAGCGAGGCACACAATATCTAAACGAAAATCCACGCGTGTATAAATGGAAGAAAATATGGCGATATTTATGTGTTGATCTACTAGCGCATAATTTGCGATTAATAAAAACTTGACATTCATCTTAAATGGCTTGTATAGTTATCTTTCGTAATCAAGGTATGAAGCCTTTTGCAACTGAATTAAACGTACTGCTTTTTAGGAAAAACAAGAGCCACGAAGGCCTTCTTTAGATATAAGACCTTCGTGGCTTTTTTCATGTAAGGCGAGGAGCCGGGACCCCGCCGGTCTCCTGGGACTTCAAAGGCTTTTTTATGGGGTCCGATTCTTGGATCGACTGGGGGGAAGTTTTGATGAACGATACGAGATACACGTGCCAGGATTACAGGCAGGAGATGCTCCTGGCAGGGCTCAAAAATAGGATCCATAACGAAGACCTTTCCCCGGAGGAAAGGGAGACCCTTGAGGAGGAGATCCGAAAACTTGAGTCAGACATGGGGATGGATTAACCGCTGATGCTGATGGTCGTGGATGGGCAGGGAGGGGGAATCGGGGCCGCCCTCATCAAGAGATTGAGGGAAGAGATCGGTTTCGAGTTGAACATCGTGGCCCTGGGCACCAATCCCATCGCCACATCCAATATGATGAAGGCTGGGGCCAACCGGGGAGCGTCAGGAGAGAATGCCATCGTCCGAACAGCTCCAATGGCACAACTCATCGTGGGCCCCATCGCGATCGTTCTTGCGAACGCCATGATGGGAGAGGTCACCCCCAGGATGGCGGAGGCCATCTGTTCAAGCGGGGGTCGGAAAATTTTGATCCCCCTCACCCAGGAGAATGTCATGATCGCGGGGGTTCAAGCCGAGCCCTTGCCCCACCTGGTAGAACAAGTGGTGAAAATGATCATTGAGGAGGGAAAGTATGTGTGAGGCATCGGCCTACCTGGTCAAGAACGGGAAAGAAGAACTGGTGCTTGAAAGTGTGGATGAACTCGAAGAGGAAGGCGGTGAGATCCGCATGGTAAATATCTTCGGTGAGAGGAAACACCTCAAGGCCAGGATAAGGTCTCTTTCCCTCGTAGACCACAAGATCTACCTTGAACCGGTGAACTAGCTGGTTGTTGAAAAACCTGTGGGAGCGCAGTAGCTTCTCAATAGCCTGCTAAGTCTTCTGCAGGTGTTTGCATTTTACGGAAAGTTACCCGGGCACACCAATCCCATCAAGAAGGTGCATCCCTGTGACCCGGGAGAACTCCTTGCTTTTGTAAGGAAAAGCAGCAACCTGAACCTGCTGGCTGCGCCTTTCCATATCCATTGCGGCATTTTCGAGCCGCACATCTTTACTTATTCAATTCGGATTCTTTCCCGAGAAAAAACCACCAAGAAGGCCATGAAGGCTCCTCCAGGTCCGAAGACCGGAAATCACTATGTTGGAGGAGAAAATGAAGCCGTTGAACAAAACGATAGGTAAGATCTTTCTGATCATCATTCTAGTCGCCACCCAACTCGTCACCATGGCAGGGTCTGGGAACGCCCGGGTTGAAGAGGTCAGGATCGCTGACAGCAAGGGTGACTGGGGATACCCCAATCCATTCAGGCATTATCCCCGAGGGCCGGGTTACGTAAGAATGAGTTGGGTATTCGATACACTGATCTGGAAGGACCGGAAGGGATATGTCCCAGCCCTTGCCAAGTCCTGGGTCTATGACCCGAAGGAGCGGGCCTTTATCTTCGACCTCCAGGAGGGGGTCAAATGGCATGACGGGAAGCCTTTCACCTCAGAAGACGTGGTTTTCACGGTAAATTACTACAAGAAGCACCCTTACTCCTGGGTCCCGACGGATACCATTGCCGGAGCGGAAGCCCGCGGATCCTATCGGGTCGCACTAATACTGGCCCGTCCCTTTGCCCCTTTCCTGGCCAACGTGGCGGGCACCATGCCCATTCTTCCAAAACACATCTGGGAGAAGGTCGATGATCCCAATGCTTACAACGACCCCAAGGCCTTTGTTGGAAGCGGTCCTTACAAATTCGTGGACTTCAATAAGGCAAAGGGCACCTATCTTTTCCAGGCCTTTGATGACTACTGTCAGGGTGTTCCAAAGGCCAAGAGACTTATTTATGTTCGGGCCGGGAAACCCCTTATTTCCCTTTGCACCGGAAAGGTGGACCTGGCCAACATCAAGCCGGAGATGGCCGAGCCGTTAAAAAAGAAGGGGTTGGTGATCCTCAAAAACGACAGGGGCTGGAACAAGAAGTTGATGATCAATCATAGGATCGAACCCTTCAAGGAAAAGCGCTTTCGGCAGGCACTGGCCTACGCTATTGATCAGCAGCAGATCATCGAAAAGGCACATCGCGGTTTCGGATCTCCGGCTTCTTTCGGACTCCTTTCTCCAGATCACGAGTATTACAACCCGAAAACACCTGTCTATCCTCATGACCCGGACAGGGCACGGCGGATCCTGGAGTCCCTGGGATACAGGAAAGGGCCTTCGGGCTACTACCAGAAGGACGGTAAGCCGTTACGAATCGAGCTTTTGGCTTCCAACATAACTGTGGGCGGGGATTCGGTGCCAGACCGGGACGGGGAGGTCCTGAAACACCAGTTCGAGGCCGTTGGGATCCAGGTGGACCTGGTCAACATGGAGCAGGCCACTACTGACGGACGGGTCAGGAAGTGGGAATTTGAACTGGCCATTTCCGGACACGGTGGGTTGCTTGGTGATGCGATGATCCTGGAGCGCATGATTGACCCGGAAACCTCGAGTGGTTCCGTGAATTCGGCCCGCTACGATGGAAGCAAAAAACTACTGGAACTGGTGCGGGCACAGGTGAGGGAAATGGATCCTGAAAGACGGAGGAGGTTGGTCTATCAATGCCAGGAGATCTATGCAGAGGAACTTCCAGCCATTCCCCTCTACTACCCGGATTCCTTGTCCGCCTATAATCCCCAGAAAGGCATTGAATGGTACTACACCAAGGGTGGCCTTGCTGTGGGGATTCCCATACCTCAGAACAAGATGAGCCTCATCAGGTGAGAAAATTTCATGTCCCGTTCTGGGAAAGGGAGAAACCAGCACTTTCAGACGAAGACTTTAGTTCGATCGTTTTTTGATTAGTGCCCATCCATAAATAGGCAATTTTGTTCAAGATCAAGGAAGGCGAAGATTTTAACCGCAGGAATACATTGAAGTATTTCGAGGATTAAAATCTGAGCCTGACCTGTCTGCCGTGCCTGCCTTTCCCTTGGAATGGCAGATAGGTCCGGCACAGGCAGGCGCAGAGATTGGGGAAAAGGGGCATTTATGGATGGGCACTGATTAGGGTTCAAGGATTCAATGAGTCCAGGGGTTGAGTGAGAAATCGGGATTTAAGGAAAAGATGATTTTCACTTGACCCCTCGCCCCCTTGGCCTCTAAGGCTATCGGCTTCAGCCGATAGTAGTTTATCAGGGCTGGGAAGATCAGTCATGGTTCGTGCTTTAAGAAGCCGATATCGAATATCCATCGGGCTCCCGGCAGTTTTTCTCGCGGCCGCATTGTTCATGGTTTTCTTGAGTTATGCCCTGCCGAGGCTCCTGCCGGGGGACTTTGTGACAGCAATGTATGCCTCATCCAACGTGACGCTCTCAGAGGAGCAGGAAGCAGCTCTTCGGTCCTACTACACCAGTCAAGAGACCTTCAGGGAGTATCTGATGAGATGGATTCGGCTGGACTGGGGCTATTCTTATGCCTACATGACCCCTGTTTCCAGCCTCTTTTTCGAGGCCCTGCCCTGGACCCTTCTCCTCCTGGGTTCGGCCAACCTGCTCTCCCTGACCCTGGGTTTTTTCCTGGGGGTGGAAGCGGCCTGGCGTTGGGACAGCCGGGGAGGAAAATGGTTGGTCGGTTGGATGACCCTTTTTGAGGGAATGCCGGAGATGGTCACCGGAGTGCTGCTCCTGCTGATCTTCGCCCTTCACCTGGGATGGTTCCCTGCGGCCGGGGCCGAGACGGCATACGCGGACCTTTCCTTCTTTAAAAGGGTTGCGGATGTAGGACACCATCTCGCCTTGCCCCTTCTCACCCTCGTGGTTGCTTATGTTCCGGGAAATTTCCTCCTGACCCGCAACAGCATGATGATCTTCCTTCGTTCCCCCTTCACCACCACGGCCCGCGCCAAGGGCCTTTCGGCCCGCCGTGTCCGTTACGCCCACGTTGCCCGAAACGCCCTCTTGCCTCTGGTCACCCGATTCGGGCTTCGGGTGAGTTTCATGGTCACCGGGGCCCTGGTGGTGGAGCGGATCCACGCCTATCCGGGACTTGGCACCCTCCTATTCAATGCCATCCAGGCCCGGGATCTGCCGGTAATCCAGGGAGTGGTTCTCATGTCCTCTCTGATGGTCCTGGCTGTTATTCTGTGCCTGGAAACGGTCTATCGGATCCTGGACCCGAGGATTGGTTATGCGTCCTAATTTCATGAGAGATGTTTTCCGTGACCCCTGGTTCATGGCCGGGCTTGGTCTTGCAATTCTATTTGCGGTAGTGGCGGCCCTTGGCCCCACCCTTTCACCCTACGACCCCCGGGACATGCGATTCGCCCCCATATCTCCTCCCTCTTCCGAACACCTGCTGGGTGTAAACGACGGCGGGCAGGATATTTTCTCCGAGCTGCTCTATGCCGTAAAGAATACGGTGGCCTTCGGGCTGTGGACTGCTTCTCTGGGCCTGCTCGCCGGGGTGATCATCGGGGTGAGCGCCGGATGGATCGGGGGTTGGGTGGATCTGGTCCTCATGCGGATCGCCGATGTGCTTTTGGCCGTTCCGTCCATAATGGTCCTCATCTTCACCGCAGCCCTTTTTCGGCCGCCTCCTTTGTTGTTGGCAACGATCCTGGCGGCCCTTTCTTGGCCGACCACCAGCAAGGGTATTCGGGCCCAGACCCTGAGCCTCAAGCAGGCTCTCCATCTGCGGGCGGTTTCACGAATGGGAGCAGGAAATTTTTACATCATACGCCGGCACCTTATCCCGGAGATGTTTCCCCTCTACCTGGTCGGTTTTGCAGCCAAGGCGAGAATGGCCATGTTTATGGAGGCATCGCTGGCCTTCCTGGGGTTGTTTGATCCGGGTAGAAAATCCCTCGGAATGATGATCAGTTACGCGTTGAAATATTACTATATGGATATATGGTGGAATTGGCTCATGCCGCCCATCCTGTGCCTTTCCATGCTGATTGGATCGGTCACCTTTCTCGCCATAAGCCTTGAAAAGGCGCTCGATCCAAGACTCAGGGAGTCCATCGGGGGGCAGGGAGCATGAGTGTTCGGATTGAACAATTGAGCGTTCTCTATCGGGATGGGAAACATTCCCTGCTGGCCCTGGAAGAGGTGAACCTGGAGATTTTGCCGGGGCGGTGTCTGGCCCTCGTGGGAGAGTCCGGATCCGGGAAAACGACCCTGGGCTTGGCCTGTATGGGATTGCTCCCTAAAAACGCATCCATTCGGGGGACCATCCGATACAACGGTTCCCTCCTGGTTCCCGGGGACGAAAGGGCCGTCAACAGGTTGAGATGGAGTCACCTTGCCATGGTATTTCAGAACGGAGCCGCTCATCTCAACCCTGTCCATCGTATTGTGGACCAGGTAGCCGAACCGTTGATCCAAAGGGCTTTATTACCCAGGACCGAGGCCCTGGAACGGGCCTCACGTCTTCTCGAGAAAGTGGGTCTTGGGCCGGAATGCCTCCATCGTTATCCCCATGAGCTGAGCGGCGGTCAGGCCCAAAGGGCCATGATTGCCATGGCCCTGATCCTGGATCCCCGTGTCCTGATCCTTGATGAGCCCACTTCCGCCCTGGATCCTATTCACAAAGGCATGGTCTCAGAGGTCATCCGCTCCGCCAAGGAGACGGGGAAGGCGGTTCTACTGATCACCCACGATCTTGAGTTCGCTGCCCGGAATTCCGACGTGGCGGCGGTCCTTTACCTCGGTCAGATCATGGAAACCCTTCCATCGGGCGACCTGTTTGAGCAGCCCCTCCACCCTTATACCTCCGCCCTGGTCCGCTCCTTCCCCGGGATGAACAGACCCAGGGACCTTGGAGGAATCCGCGGAGACGCTTTTTACCGAATGGTCCACCGCCATGGCTGGGAGCAAGGCGAACCTTACGACCATAGTCACATCCAGGTCCCAGGCGCTCTCCATCCTGAAGGGCACGTGCCTCCCACAGGTTGCCTTTTCCAGGATCGTTGTACCCAGGTCCTTGAAAAGTGCCGTCGTGAAAAGGTCTTACTGGAGCCTGCAGGGACTCATACCCTTCGGTGTCTGAGGCACGGTATCGCCGACCTTCTCGTACTGGAGGGGGTGGAAAAGAGGTACGGCGAGGCCGTGGCGCTTCATCCCGCAAGCCTGGTCCTGAAATGCGGTGAGGTTTACGGCTTGGTGGGGGAGACCGGCTCGGGAAAAACCACCCTGGCCATGATCGCGTCCGGGGCCTTAAAGCCCGATGGGGGCAGGCGTATCTTCGACGGCAGGGACATGGAAGAGTGGGAAGCCCGGGATTACCGGTCCCTTGCGCGTCGGATCGGCGTCGTTTACCAGAGTCCTGCGGAGTCCGTGAGTCACCGTTTCACGGTGGAGGAGATCGTGGCGGAGCCCTTGACGATACATGAGCCCTCCCTCAGGAAGAAGGAGCGTCGGGAAAGGGTCCTGCAGGTCTTGAAGGATGTTCATCTCTCAACGGACGAGACGTTCCTTGGCCGCTATCCCCACGAGTTGAACATGGGTGCAATCCAGAGGGTCTGCTTGGCCCGGGCCCTCGTGCTGGAGCCTTCACTCCTGGTTGCCGACGAACCCACCAGTTCCCTGGACCCGAGTGTTCAGGCCAAGGTGTTGAAGCTTCTCCTCGATCTCCAGATCGAGAGGGGTTTGACCCTTCTCTTGGTGACCCACGATATCGGGGTCGCCCGGAAAATTTGTGACAGGATGGGCGTTATGTATAGGGGGCACTTGGTCGAAACGGGTCCCGCGTTCCAGGTCCTCTCCAATCCCAGCCACCCCTATACCCGCAGGCTCATTGAGTGTGCATCGGGCCATTATCCGGGAAACGGACACGAAAAACGGTTTTGGAAGAGGTCAAATAGAGGGGCAGGGGACCCCCCCTCATTCAAGACTTCGGGCACACCCGGGGAAGTGGATTCAGACGACTTTTCTCTGCTTGATAAGGAAAGGGTTTTGGGGAGGGAAGAGGCTTGTTTTAAAACAGAAAGGAAAATCAAATAGGAGGTCGAACCATGAAAGATGTAGGAATCAGTCCCGAGTCGATCCGGGAGACCATTCGATTTCACGGTCACCATTGCCCGGGGCTCGCCCTGGGTATCCGGGTGGCTGAGGTTGTTCTTAGGGAAAATCGGCGTGCGCCGGACGAAGAACTCGTTGCCGTGGTGGAAACCGACATGTGTGGCGTGGATGCCATCCAGTACTTGACGGGCTGTACTTTCGGCAAGGGCAATCTCCTCCACCTGGATTACGGCAAGAACGTTTTTACCTTTTACCGGAGATCGGACGGCAAGGGCATTCGTATCGCCGCAAGGCCTGAAGTTTTCGATGGAGACAATGGGGAAATGATAGCCCTGATCCAGAAAAAGGTGGGAGGAGAGAAACTCACAGCAGATGAGGAAAAGAAGCTGGATGAGATGCGTGAGAACAGGATCAAGCGCATCATGGAGGCCGATCTCGATGAGCTTTTTTCGATCCGTCCGGCAGAGGGTGAAGTCCCCAGGCGGGCAAGGATCATGGAAAGTCTGGTTTGCGAGTCTTGCAAGGAAAAGACCATGGAGACCAGGACCCGGCGCTTCCAGGGGAAAACAGTTTGCATCCCCTGTTTCGAGAAAGAGGAGAGGAGGATTCCAGTCTGATTTCCATTCTGCCTTTCTTCGATGACAGAGTATTCCGCTTCAACCAGGGGCTCAGGATGTTCTCCCCGGCTAAAGTTCCCGCCATAATTCTGGCGGGCAGGCAATACGAATTTCGGGAACGAAATACGCCGGGCTACTGGAGGAATTCCCGAGCCCTCTTACCGGAGAGCTTGAATTCATGAGGTTGCTGTTTTTTGGTTGCTTAATAGAAAAATTCCTATTTTCTTTGAGGGTCATGAATAAAGGTTGCCCGCACCATTGGAGAAGGGGCATGGGGATCTTTTCGGAAGTGACCTGTCGGGAGGCCTTCGTTATTTCAAGGGGTTAGGGATGGGGGAAACCCCGGCTCCCGCTTGTAAAAGCGGGAGAACGGCGGAGGGGGCAAGAATCCCCCGTCACTAACCCCTTGAAATAACCAGGCCGTGAGACTCGGGAACGAGGAAAAGATCTCCATGCCCCTTCCGTTTCCATAACACCCGGCAAGTACTTCAATTCGATACCAGCCTTTAAAAGGCCGATGGCACCTTTTCTTTCGTTCGGAGGCTCCCGGGCTGGTGTTTTCAGCGGCTTATCAGCGGGGGACACATGCCCCTCCGCTTTCTCCCTCGCTTTTAGAGCGGGAGTTGCGGCTTCCCCCACTGATAATCCCGCCGTCACTTCAGAAAAGGTGCCATCGGCCCTGGCGCGAGCCTCCCGTGTTCAGAAAGACATCAAGGTGTAGCCGATCGAACCGGGACTTCTGAAATACGTCGGGCTCCAGGAGAAGATCCCGTTATCCTCTATCGCTCCGGTAAACATTCGCGCATAATTCGGGTTTATCCTTAAGACCTTCCCTGAGCACTCTTTCCGTTGAACGGTGAAGGTGCTTGCAGTTTATCCA
>JAFDEE010000112.1 GCA_019310525.1 Deltaproteobacteria bacterium
ATTAAAGAAAAGCCTTGAGGCCAAGGATAAGATGTTGAGCTTCCTTGACAAGCTCATGGAAAACGTGAAGCAAGACGAGAAGTCTCTGGCAGGGACACCATTTGAACCCTTGGTCCTTGCGGCAAAGAAAGCCAACATCAAGGTGAAGGATTTGACCCTGAAGTTCATCCAGAATGAGGAGGAGATCGATCGGATCCAGGCATACCTTTTTAAGAATATCAAGGAGATACTCGGCAAGATTGAGCAGGAAATGATAGAAGGGGAAACCTTCTTTTATTCCAGGGTGAAGTCCTATTTCCGGAGCATAGTGGTGATCCTCGGGGTAGCCTCACTACTGGCCATCCTCCTGAGTTTTTTCACCTCGAGATCTGTTTCCTCCGCTCTTAAGCGGATTATTAATGATCTTCGTGAGGCCTCGGAACAGGTATCTTCTGCTTCAGGCAACGTCTCCCAGGCCGGTCAGGCCCTTGCCGAAGGGGCATCGTCCCAGGCCGCCTCCCTGGAAGAAACCTCTTCTTCTCTGGAAGAGATGGCCGCCATGACGAAGCAGAATGCGAACAACGCCCAGGAGGCCGACAACTTGATGAAAGAGGCCAACCAGGTTGTCAACGCCGCTAATCGCTCAATGAGCGGCTTGACCAGATCCATGGACGAAATCTCCAAAGCGAGTGAAGAAACCTCCAAGATCATCAAAACCATCGATGAAATTGCTTTTCAGACCAACCTCCTCGCCCTGAATGCGGCTGTGGAGGCCGCAAGGGCCGGAGAGGCGGGTGCCGGTTTCGCGGTAGTGGCGGATGAGGTGCGAAACCTGGCCCTTCGGGCGGCGGAGTCCGCCAGAGATACCTCGAGCCTCATTGAGGATACGGTCACGAAGATCAAACAGGGCTCTGAGCTGGTGACCGAAACCAATGAAGCCTTCTCCAAGGTGTCGGAAAAGTCTGCAAAGGTCGGTGAATTGGTTGCGGAAATCGCCGCCGCCTCAAACGAGCAGGCCGAAGGAATAACCCAGTTGAACAAGGCGATGGCGGAGATGGATGCAGTTGTCCAGCAGAATGCGGCCAATGCCGAGGAATCCGCTTCGGCCTCCGAGGAAATGCGCTCCCAGGCTGTTCAGATGAAGTCCATCGTGGAGGACCTGATTACGCTCGTGGAGGGTGAAAAAGGGGCACATGGGAGCCCCACGGTGACCTCCGGTTCCTCCCAGGTTTCCCGGGGAAAGACCCAGACCCAGGGAGGAATGATCCCTTTGGATAATCCTGAATTTTTGGAATAAAAAAACTGGTGGGTGGCTGTAGCTGGTGGCCGTGGGAGTTCCGGATCAGATGGCGACGTTTACGGGTACTGGCTCCAGCACCCGAACAAGGTCCTTGGGAGCGATTTCCGCCAGGAGCCCCCTTTTCCCAGCATTGATATAGATCCTGGGGAGAGAGAGGATCGACTCTTCCACATAGACTTTCAGGGGTTTTCGGGTCCCGAAGGGTGATGTCCCGCCGACGATATACCCAGTGTGCTTCCGGGCGGTTTGGGGATCGCAGGGTGTGACGGACTTGACTCCCAAGGTTCTGGCTAAGTTCTTGGTGGAGACCTGTTTGTCGCCGTGCATGAGAACGATCAGAGGGTTTTTCTTCTCGTCTTCCATTACCAGGGTCTTGATGACCAGGTGCTCGTCAACGCGAAGTTCCCTTGCTGAAACAGTTGTTCCTCCGTGCTCCTCGTATCGGTATGCATGAAGGAGAAAAGGGACCTTCCGAGCCTTCAGAAACCTTATGGCCGGAGTCGCCGGTATTTTTTCTTTTCCCATCTCTGACTACTGACCATCCATAAATGGCCCTTTTCCTCAATCTTCCGCCTTTCTCACGGCTACTGAGTGACAAGCCCGCCAAAAAGCCGGCGGACAAGCGGTGTCAGACTCAAACCGGGGACCCGCCCTAAAGGTGGGGAGTCGTCACTACACGCGGACAAATTTTAATGTCCCATACTGGGAATGGGAGAAAATCCCTCGCCTTCAGGCGAAGACTTTAGTTTGCTCGTTTTTTTGGGTAGGATTCAAGGGTCCAGGGTTCGAGTGAGAAAAAAGGATGTAAGGAAAAATGTTTTCACTTGACCCCTCGATCCCTTGGCCCTTAAAGCTATCGGCTTCAGCCGATAGTAGTTTGCTATCATTTAAGACGAAAGTGAATATTTGTTTTTCACAAATGCCAGGGATTCTTCAATGGCCCTCAAAGTCAAATCCAGGTCTTCTTCCGTGTGTCGAAAGCAGATATAGGAGTGGTGGTAAGGCGAGAAGAAGAACCCTTTGCGGATGAGCTGAGTATAGAAGTCTTTCCGTTTTCCTTTATATGTCCCTGTTTCATCCTTTTTGAAGGTGATGTAAAACATGGGGGCGACCCCGGTCAGCTCGGCGCCCACGTCATATTTATCCAGGATCGCTCGGATCTTCTTCATGAATCGCTCGCCCTTTTCCCATATATTATCGAGCACCCTGTCTCGTTCAAGGATTTCTATGGTCTTCAGGGCCGCGACAAACCCTTCACTGTTCGGGAAAAAGGTTGACGAAATAAAGAGCTTGTCAGCCGCCGCCATCATGACGTCCTTTTTGCCGGTTACCACGGAAATCGGGTATCCGTTTGCAATCGCCTTTCCCAGCACGGTCATGTCGGGAATAACACCATAGAGTTCCTGGGCACCACCCATCCTCAGCCTGAAACCGGTCCTTATCTCATCATAGACCAACACTGCGCCGTATTTGTCTGCAAGATCCCTTACCCCTTCCAGAAATCCGGGCGAGGGTTCCTGCATTTTTTCATGGTTTGGATGACCGAACGGAGTCATAATGATTGCGGCTGTCTCAGCACCGTGTTCGGCCATCAGTTTTTCCAGTTGATCAAGGTCATTATACTTAAACTCAAACACGTCTTCATAAAATTTTAAAGGAATCCCCCCCTTCATTTCAACGCACCAGTCATGCCAGCCATGGTATCCGCAACGCATGACCTTGATCTTGCCCGTATAGGCCCGTGCTATGCGAATACTGGCCGAGGTGGCGTCTGACCCGGTTTTCAGAAAAATACTCAACTCGGATGACGGCACAAGTTCGGTCAACTTTTTTGCCAGCTCATTTTGATATTTTTGTGTCAGGGTGAAGCAGATTCCTTTTTCCCTAACCTGTTCACAAACCGCGTTATCAACCTCTTCTTCACGGTAACCGAGAATAATGGGCCCGTAACCGCACAAGAAATCAATAAATTCGTTGCCGTCAACATCCGTAAGATGGCTTCCTTTGCCTGATTCGAAAAAAATAGGGTATTCACCTTCAATAAAATCGCTGGGTTTTCTTGCACCCAGAACTCCTCCCGGCACCAGGCCACACGCTTCTTCAAAGAGTTCCCTGCTCTTGGTTATATTCAGTTTCGGTGTCTCTTTCATGGAAAGTCTCCTGCCCGTATTAGATTTCAAACATGGAGGAAATTTTTTCTGTTTGATGGATTCTGGCACCTCGCTTTAAAAAGGCTGCCAGGAATTTGTCGGGATCAATGCAGCCCTCGGGGGCCATTACTCCCTTTTCCGTCACATCCCCGGCATTCATCATGAGGGCCGCTATCGAAGCCGGAATACCTGTCCCGGGGGCCATTCTTCCAACCATATCCGCCGTGTATGTCACCTTTTTCCCGCCTCGTTCGCCTTTGACGATTACTTTGAGGCCCGAAGCCTGAGGACCTTTGTCTCTCCCTTCAGGGATGGTCTCCCAAAGCTTAAGGGTCAGGTCGTAAGGTACCACGCTGGTGCCGTTGATATCCTTTGGCTCTTTACTCAGGAATCCCGTCTCTTTTTGTTCCTTGATCAATTCGTCTACCCAGAGAGGGATGAGCGCTCCTTTGATGATGACATTTTTTACCCCTTTGATATATCGGGGGATGGTCAATGGCTGGGGATGACCCACATAGCGGACATGGCACGTACCCAAAGGTTCCAGGAATTCTTCTGCTACCACATCGGTCCCGCCTTCCACGTAAACCAGTTCACCGTTGATATACTGGGGAATTTTCCCGAGGGTCATATGAAGACTATGGTCCCAGGCGGCGCCTGCAAGTTCTGCAATGCTTACCACCCAATAGAGGTAAATTTCTTCAACACTGTCCAATCTATCCGCGAACCATTTCACTAAGACATTATTGGTTCCGGGGTCTGATCCCATACCTGTAAGAACAGTAATGCCGGCTTCCTTCGCCACCTTGTCAATATCTGAGTTGAAAAGTATTTCGGTCCCTTCGTAATCATCACAAATATCAATATAGTTGACACGTGCTTCAACCGCTGCCCTGGCCACGGGCACGGCCGTTTTATAGAAGGGACCTGCGCAGTTGATTACAACATCCGAGTCCTTGAATGCGTTTACCATGCCGGCATGGTCATTTACATCCATCTTGACCAAGGTAACCTTTGCACTATCTCTTAACTTAGGCGCCAGTCTCTCCGGATCTGGAAATAAGTCTCCAAGGACAACATCCGACACCTCTTCTTGTTTTATCAGGTCCCGGGCAACTCCCTGCCCCATTCCCCCTGCTCCGCCCAGCACAAATACACGCATGTTTTTTACTCCTCCTATATGTGGCTCTTTTCTGCTTGAGTCAAGGAACTCGGGGAGCCCATGCCATGCCGACAAAAAGCCCGCCTGTCCCAGCCCCATGTCTGTTCAGTTTTTCTGGTGTGTGCATATGGTTAGGAGACCGCCGCTTTTTGATGCAGACCGCCGGAATAGACCGTTTTGTCGGGAATTCTGATGTAAGGATCAGCGGTTTCGCCCTCATAACTTTCCTGGTCCGGGACCAGATTGACGCTGCTTCGGTAATATTCGGTTTGCCTGCTTAAGGAAAATTCGTTCACACCGAGGATGAACCCACTCATGAATCGGGAACTTCCAAGTCTTCTCGTTTCCACGGATGGACACGTCCTAGCTTTTTGAAACCTTTGAGGATGAAACGGCTTCCACGGATTCCAGAATCTTCTTGTACCCCGTGCAGCGGCATAGATTGGAAGACATGGAGCGGATTATTTCCTCCTTGCTCGGCTTCGGGTTTCTGTCAAGCAGGCTCTTGGCGGTAAGCACCATGCCCGGCGTGCAGAAACCGCATTGAATCGCTCCATTTTCCATGAAGCTTTCCTGAATGGGATCCAACTTTGTTCCATCAGCCAAACCTTCTATGGTTCTTACCTCGTCGCCGTCGTCCAATTCAGCGGTCAGTACGATACAGGAGCGCGTGGGAAGTCCGTTAAGGAGCACTGTGCAGCTCCCGCAAGCCCCCAACCCGCAACCTTCCTTGGCGCCGGTCAATTCCAGGCGGTCTCTCAGGGTCTCAAGCAAGGTTTCTGAAGGCTTGACATTCAAGTCTACAGGTTGTCCGTTTACCACGAATTTGACCTTTAATCGATCCATCACTTTACCCCTTCCATCACCTTGTTCACGAGCCTTTCGGCCAGCACGGGAACCATCCGTTTCCTGTATTCAGGATTGACGACGGTATTATCGACAGGCCGCACCTGTTTGAGGAGTGTCTCCGCAGCCTCCTGGATTGCACCTTGGGAGAATTGTTTCATTTCAACTGAATGGGGTTTAGGACCAACTGCTCCTATGGTGAGTTTGCCCGTCCCGTTTCCATAAGAAAACCCCACTCCCAGGAGGGGGTAGTCGATGGCACCCCGAATTCGTAATTTTTCGTAACCTCCCACGCTCTTCTTCTTTGGAACAAATATTGCCGTGAGAAGTTCACCAGGATAAAGTTTGAAGGGTTTTTCGGCCCTGCCGGTATAAAGTTCTTCCAGGTTGAGTCGTCTTGTTCCATCAGGTCCGGAGAATTCTATCTCGGCAGAAAGCGTACACAAGGCGGGTGCGTTATCGCTGCAATAGTTTGCAAAGCAAGTATTGGCTCCTGGGATGGCATTACAGCTTTTACCGCCCATCTTGAGACAAAAGCCCTTGGATCGACGCCAGAATTCAGACTGGTTATAAAACAGACATCGGGAATTTTGAAGCAGATTACCGCCGATTGTGCCTCTCATCTGGAGGGATTCACAGGAAGTGGCTTCAAGGGATGCTTTCAGCGCGGGAAAGTAGTCTTTAATGGTCTCGTTTTCTTTGAGGTCGAAGATCCGAGCCAGGGCACCGATTCTGATCCACTCACCTTGATCCTCTACGGTGCTGAGCGGCGAAATGCGCTTCAGGTCGATAACGACTTTAGGTTTTTCAAGCCCGAGTTTCATGCGAGGGACCAGATCGGTCCCCCCACTTAAGTAAGCCGCTTCCCCCTGGAACTCACCGTAAAGCCGGACGGCTTCCTCAACATCCTTTGGTCTCCTGAACTCAAATTTCAAGGCTATCATTACTTACCTCCACCTTTCGCAGCATCAAGAGCCTTGAGGACCCTGTCCGGAGTGAGGGGAAACTCTTTAAGGGGTACCCCCAGGGCGTTGTGCACCGCACAAGCGACAGCACTGTATGCATTCATGCGCGTTGTCAGGCCTCCCTCTTTGGCGCCGAAGGGTCCTTCGGGATCATTTGAACATACAATCACAGGTTCGATTTCAGGCATGTCACAGGCAAGGGGCATTTTGTACTCCAGGAGGTCCGGGTTGAGCAGCCGGCCATCGCTCCACCGGGTTTCTTCCGTGATGAGCGCGACCCCGGCCTGTTGTACCGATCCCTCGATCTGCCCTTCGACTGCCATGGTGTTTATAGGGTTCCCACAATCGTGGGCAGCTACAAAGTGCGGGATGCGTATCTGTCCGGTCTTTTTGTCAACCCTTACTTCCGCGATAGAGCAACCGAATGAGTAAGTCCCGGCCATTTGTCCGTAAGGATTCTTGACCCATTCACGTTCAAAATCGATTTTAGGCATATATGCGCCCGTAGCGGCTATGGGCTTTCCTCGAAAAAACGCTTCCCTGACAATCCACCGCATGGGCATGCTCTTGGAAGGATCAGTCTTGGATATGACCATTCGATCCTTCAGGTCTAGATCTTCTAGGGGATGATTCATCTTGGCCGCGGCTAGTACCAGGATTTGGCGTTTGGCTTCTTCACACGCGCGCTTCACCGCGTTTCCCCCAACAAACGAAGCGGCCTGGGAGTACGCACCAGGGTCAAGATTCGTCGCCTCGGTGTCCGCATTGATCAAATTAATATCTTCAACGGGGATGCCAAGGACTTCGGAGGCGATCTGTATCGCCATGGACTCATTTCCCATCCCGGTATCGCAGATACCAGTCACGATTGTCGCCTGCCCGTCATCATTAAGTTTGACGTAACATGAGGAGCCGGACCTGAATCCCATGGGAAAACCACACATGATGGCCACACATCCCATGCCGATTCCCTCTCCTTCATGGAGCCCGGCCCGTTTCTCCTTCCATCCGGCCCGCTCGGCCGCCTGGCGTATGGGTTCTTCAAGCCCGCCGCTGATGATCACCGATTTTGTGGCCGTTTCCTCTCCGACTTTGAGCCCGTTTTTGAGCCTGATTTCCATGGGGTCCATTCCCAACTCGCGGGCGATCATGTCAAGTTGCATTTCGTTGCCGCAAAGGAAGGCCCTGCCATGGGCCCCGTACATTCCCCGGATTCCCTTGTTGGTGATTACACGATATCCATTGTATCGGACGTTTGAGAATCGGTAGGCTTCCTCATAGACGTAATACGGAATCGATGTGGCGATGGGTCCTGTGCTGCTGTATGCGCCTCCGTCATAAACAACGCGGAATTCTTTGGCTATGATGGTGCCGTCTTTTTTGACACCTGTCTTGATTGTCGCTCGTATGTCGTGAACCTGCCTCGTACAGGTGGCGTTTTCTTCGCGCGTCAGGACGAGTTTGACCGGACATCCCGACTTTATGGACAACAGGGATGTCACGAGATCGCCTGGAGATACTTCGGAACGAGAGCCGAAGTGCCCACCCACGTTTATATGCCGGACCCTCACTTTATTAAGGGGCATTTTCAGGAGATTGGACAGGGCCTTGGCGCGCACGTGTGGCCCGGCATTAGGCACCCAAAGGTCCAGGTAACCGTTGGAATAAGAGGCCACAACCGCGTATGGTTCGAGCGTCGAATAGGCCTCACCGGCGGCATGGAACGTATCTTCCCGCACGAGATGAGCCTGGGCGAAGGCCTTGTCCACATCACCAACATCGATATGGACATGAATGTTGATGTTGTTGGCGTACTCTTCATGAATCAGGGGTGCCCCCTCTTTCATGGCCTCTTCAGGATCGAAGACCGCCTCCAGGAGTTCATAGTCCACCTGAATAAGATCAAGAGCCTCAAGAGCCGTTTCTTCATCTACGGCGGCAACGCCTGCCACGTCCTCCCCGACGTACCTGACTTTATCAACAGCTATCATCGGGTGGTCCTGCGTGTACTTGAATACCCCCCATTTGACGCCGTGCGCATCGGCCGCTGTTACTACGGCCTTCACTCCCGGGAGTCGCTGGGCCCTGCTGGTGTCGATATTGAGAATTTTTGCGTGGGGATGAGGGCTTCGCAACACCTTCGCGTGGAGCATCCTGGGAAGTTTAAGGTCGGCCGTGAAGATGGCTTTCCCGGTCACTTTCGCGAGGCTGTCAGTCCGTACCATCCGCGTGCCTACAACGGTATATTCCTTGTCCATAAGATATCCTTATTACGCCGTGTGTGTTTATAAAGAGATTGCCCTTTTTGTATACTGTATACAGAGTATAGAAAAGTCACTTAAGCGGGTCAAGACAAAATCTCTTGAAAAAACATGAGGGAAGGTATTGGCTGTGGCTCCCGGCTGACATCAACGATTATATTCAAGCCAGCGTTTCAAAATTTTGATTTGAAACGCTCAGTTCAGCTCAAGATAAAAAGATGAATAGGTTCCTCACAAGAATTTGTGGGTTGATCCTCGAAATACTCCAATGTGTGTATGCCAGTCCCACTTGGCATCCCAGGCGGGGCGACGCTAGGTCCAGTCTCGGGTCTGGGGTTGGGGCAACTGGTAAGCCATAAGCCGCCTGATATACCTGTTGAACCCGTCTTCTTCCCGGGCTTCAAGCCGCTCGATCTCTTTTACCAGTTTTTCTAAAAGTTCTTTATCCTGGACCACCTCCAGGGGCCTCATGCCGGGGTAGGTGCGCTGGAGCAGGGAATAGGCCCGCTTCTGTTCCTTGGTGAGACTCAAGAAGCGGTCCAGCTCCTGCAGCATGGTTTCCTTGTGCAGGTCGAGACGCCCGTCCACCTGCATGAGCAGGTTCAGGCTGAAGTCTCCGCACCGGAAATGGGAAGGCATCTCATCCAGGTTTTCAAGGAGGAGCCGAATCTCAGCCACCACCTCCTCGTCGTTCATGGGTTCAAAAGTGCCTTCATCAATCATTTTCTGCAGGGGGGAGAGGGGGTGAACGGCAAAGGTGCGCACTCGAATAAAGTCCGGCCTGATCCGGTTCAGAATCTTTGCGGTCTCCAGGGCATGCTCCCGGCTCAGGCCCTTTCCCCCCACGCCCGGCATAATGTACTCTGAAAGGGAGATGCCTGCCTGCACGACCCGCCTGCCTCCCTCCAGGATGTCATCAGGAGTGATGCCCTTGCGGATCAGCTTCAAGACCTTCAGAGACCCGCTTTCCATCCCTGAGTGAATCCTGGTGAGTCCCGCCTCCTTCAACCTCCGGTAGTCCTCCGGGCTCTTTCTTTTCATGGACTTTGCGCGGGCATAGGTGGTGATCCGCTCGATACGGGGGAATTTTTTCCTGATATAGGCAATGATCTCAATAAGTTCCTCAGTTGGGAGAATCAAGGTGTCCGCGTCCTGAAGGAAGGCGGAGGTGAATGTATTTGATCCGGCGCCGTAAACATCCGCCATCATGTCGATGTCCCGCTTGACCTCCTGGACGGTTCTTCGTGAAAATTTCTTTCCCTTGTAAGCCGGGCAGATGTGGCACCGATTCCAGGGACAATTCCTGGTTACACGCACGAGAAGGCTCGAGGCCTCGTTGGGAGGCCTTATGACTCCTTGTTCAAAGGTGAATGCATTTCTTTTTTCCATATGGGTTTTCCTTTTTTAAAGGAAAGATAAGGTTTTTTTGTCCCATCATCAAGACGGATTTCCTCACTTGGGGTTTATAGGGCCCGGGTCCGATATCGGGGGGTTACGGGTGAATGGGGACCGGACAATGGGGGAGACAGTGAGGGATGAATCTGTTAGGATAGTGTTCATCCATAAATGGCCAATTTCCGCAATCTTCCGCCTCCGCCACGGCTACGGCGTGACAAGCCCGCCAAACAGCCGGCGGGCAAGCTGCGTCAGGCTCAAATTTTCTCATTTATGGATGGACACCAGGATAGTCGCAATCACATGCTGGAAGTTAATGCTCATTTCGGTTCGGAATGGCTTGAGGATTCAAGGGTTCAAGGGGTAGAGCGTGGTACAAGAATGAAAGACAAATGGAGGAACCATTGATATTGACGGAACCTGGAAGGATCTCTGACCATATCCTGCTCTTGGGATTGCCCGAGTCGTGTGTTTATTTTGTGGAGGATGGAGATGAGGGCCTGCTGCTGGGTGGTGGAATGTCCTATCTGGCCCCGGAAATCCATCGGCAGATCGAGGCCTTTCAAATAGACGAAAATAAGATCAGGGCCATTGTGATCCTCCATGCCCACTTTGATCATTGCGGCCTGGTTCCTTATCTGAAAAGGCGGTGGCCGTGGGCCGAGGTTATGGCGTCC
This sequence comes from Deltaproteobacteria bacterium, assembly GCA_019310525.1. NCBI lineage: Bacteria > Pseudomonadati > Myxococcota > Myxococcia > Deltaproteobacteria bacterium. The sequence goes on from JAFDEE010000112.1 coordinate 10,736, forward strand.
GGTCGGGCCAAGAAACTCCTGGACGACGAGAAGGTCTCACGGAGTATCGCTCGCTTGAACCAGGCCGCGATAGAGAAGGCGGGGTTGGTGGAACAGGCCCGAAAGTGGGGTTTTGAGTTTTCGGGAATCGAGGTGGAGAGGATTTTGAAGGAGGGGGATAGGCTTTCTTGCGGATCACTGGATCTCGAGATCCTGGAGGTTCCAGGTCATTCCACTTGCTCGATCGCTGTTTACATGCCCCGGGAGAGGGCCCTTTTCGCTTCCGATGCAGCCGGTGTTCGTTATAAGGATTTTTTCATGGCCGCCGGCAATTCCAACTATGACCTTTACCTCGAGAGCCTGGAAAAGATGTCTTGTTACGACGTGGACATCTTGCTGGCTGAACATTACGGGGCCGTCATGGGAGATGAGGCCCGTGAGGCCCTTCGACGGGCCATTGAAACGGCCCGGGAAACCCGGATTTTTATAGAGGAATCCTACAGGCGGAACCGGGACATTGGAAAGGCCACAGAGGAAGTGGCCCGGTATTTTCAGGAACAGGCCCCGGAAGGTTTCCTGGATCCTGAAGTGTTGGACCTGGTGGCCGGCCAGATGGTACGGTATATTGCCAGGACCCTGGATAGGCTCTAATTTAGAGAATTCAACCCGGATTATGCAATTGCCAAGTTTGCAGAAGATGCAAGGCCGTAAGGCACGAAGACGTACTTTCAGTACTTCAGGCGCCATACAACACAGCAGATTCGGCAAAATCGGCAAAGCTGACCTGGAAAGATGTCCAACAGTCCACAATCATTAAAGAAATAACTTCTTTCAAAATTTGTCATGAATAATCTGGGTTCAAAGGATTCAGTGGTCGAAGTGAGTAAGAAGGATTAGGGGTGAAATGATTTTCATTTGAACCCGGTAAAAATTCGCTGCGATACTGGGTATTCTTAATGCCTTTTTCAGGCCGATCCTGATCCTTCTCACCCTTCCCATCAATGTGTTGAGCCTGGGCCTCTTCACCTTTATCATCAATGCCTTCCTGCTCATGATGGTATCGGGCGTGATCTCTGGATTCGTGGTCCGGGGGTTTTGGTCCGCAGTTATCGGATCGCTCCTGATCAGCCTGGTGAGCTGGTTGCTGAGTTCCTTCATCAGTGACCGGGGCCGAGTGGAACGTGTTGATTTCATCGAAATGAAGAAGACCGGGAAGGATCGGTGGGAATAACCGGCGAATCCGGAAGGCGGCCTATGGGCGGATCTTAATGCCCCATTCCGGGGAGGGGAGAACCTTGGGCCTTCAGGCGAAGGTTTTAGTGCGATCGTTCGCCCCCTTGGCCCCTGAAGCTATCGGCTTCAGCCGATAGTAGTTTATGTGGTCCAGAGCACGGGATTGTCATCCAGGTGGTCGGTAACGATCCGGCTGATGGCATCCATTTCCGAAAGTTCAGCGTCGGTGAGTTTTATTTCGGCTGCCAGGGCGTTTTGAATGGCCTGATCAGCGTTTCTGGCCCCGGCGATGGCCGAGGTGCCGGGTTGGGCGATCACCCAGGCCAGGGCCAATTGACCCAGGGTGACCCCCTTTCGATCGGCGATCGGCTTTAGTCTTGAAAGGGCCTCCTGGGCCCGGATGAAGTGATCACCCTGGAAAAGGCGGTTACGCACCCTGTGGTCCCCTTTTGCGAACCGGTGCCCCGGCCTGAATTTCCCCGTAAGCAGCCCCTGGCACATGGGAGAGTAAGCCAGGATGCTGATCCCCTCTTGTTGGCAGAAGGGCAGGAGATCCTTTTCCACCTGCCGCCAAAAAAGGGAGTAAGGGGGTTGAAGACTTTCTATTGGACCGAACCGGCCGGCCTCCTGGAGTTGTTGAAGTGAGAAGTTGGATACCCCGATAGCCCTTATCTTCCCCGCTTCTTTCAGGTCGGTCATGGCCCGCATGGTTTCCTCGATGGGCACCTTCTTGGTGCCCCAGGAGCCCGAGGGCCAGTGGATCTGGTAAAGATCGATCCAGTCCGTTTTCAGCCTTTCAAGGGAACGGTTACAGGCGGCGATGACCTGGTCATAGGTTAGGTGGTTGGCAAATACCTTGGTGGCAAGGACGGCCTCCTTCCTTACGGGTCTGATGATCTTCCCAAGAAGACTTTCCGAATAACCCCGGCCGTATTCCTCGGCCGTATCAAAGGTGGTAACGCCCGCGTCGAAGGCCGAGCGTATCGCCTTTTCGATCTCCTTGTCGTCGATTCCGACCCACATCTTCTTGCCGGCCTGCCAGGTGCCCATGATGATGGGCGTGATAAAAACTTCAGATCGGCCCAGTGGTCGCTTTTCCATCCTTGTGGCTCCCCTGTTTTGCGTCCTGTCGCCAAGTCCCTTGACAGGTTTTTGAGAAATTACTGCACTCGCTACGTTTTCAATGGGGCCCCGCGGGTAAACCCGCGGTCTTCTGCGAAGGTGGATAAACTGCTGGAGATTTTTGTAAAATTCCCTTTTCTACTGATATCACCATAAGAAGCTAATTTCAATCCTCGAAATTTTTAGCCCAACATAGAAACTCTGGCCCGGAGCCCCAGCGTTTCTATGTTGGACTGAACAGGCCTGATGAAAAGAAGGATTGACAAAATTGAACGTTTTAAATATAATCTAGACAGACTAGATTAAAAATGGAGGCGTAAATGGAAAACAGGGTTTGGCAACTACAGGAAGCAAAGAACAAATTCAGTCGTTTAGTGGAAAAAGCCCAAAAAAATGGACCACAAATCGTCACCAAACACGGTAAAGAGGCTGTAGTGGTGTTATCGGTTGATGAATACAAAAAAATGATAACTCCTAAGTGCGATTTGGTGGAGTTTATCCAAAAATCACCATTAAAGGATGCGAAAATAGACTTTTCAGAATTACGCAGTAAAGATTTGCCGAGGGATCTTGAAATATGAATTACATACTTGATACCTGCATAATTTCTGAAATCGTAAAGCCTAAACCGCGCCTCAAGGTCATTAATTGGTTAAGATCGCAGAATGAAAATAATTTATATATCAGTGTGTTGACCCTTGGTGAACTTCATAAGGGCCTTGAGAAGATAAGGGATAAAAGACAGAAAAAGAAAATTCACTTATGGATAGAGCAGGATCTGAGAGAGCGTTTTCGAGATAAGATTTTACCAATAGACGCCCGAGTGGCTATGATTTGGGGGCAAGTCCAAGGGCGAACAGAACAAAGCGGACGAGGGATGCCGACCATAGACGGCCTGATAGCTGCCACCGGGCTTGCGTTCAATATGGTTGTTGCCACTCGTAACATATCAGATATGGAAGCTAGTGGAGTAGCTCTGTTCAACCCTTGGGATGAATAAAATTCGAGATGCCACATCGCTGCAGCAGACCGCTGGTCCCTCGGCGCCCCCCGCTTGCAGGCCGTTGTAAGAAATAAAAAAGCCCAACAAATCATTGCTGTCCAGAATAGAATTGTTTTGCTATTCATTAATAATAAAATCAGAAGGATAGCCATACATAACGGTTTCTTTCAAATTCAGGTTTTTTGCAGGCCGGCAGAAAGCAGAGGCTGCGGATGTTCTCCTCGCTAACGTTCCCACCAGAAAGCCGGCGGGCAGGCGCTCCGCCGTCCATGGCTTCGCTCCCGCCAGACACCGGCGGACAGGCAC
>JAFDEE010000113.1 GCA_019310525.1 Deltaproteobacteria bacterium
TGGAGAACAAATGGTGGTTCGACCTGGAGGTCATGGAGGACGGCCGGATCAGGATCCCGGATCGGGCCGGGGAGCGGGGCGACAACAGGCCTTGAGCCTCAACAACCAAATCGGAGGAGAGGACCTTCCCTCGGAATGGAACGATAAGCTTAACCTCGATACCCCCTAAAGACCGGGGTCTTGTCTCCTCGGCTTATCAGCTGGGAGGCACGACCCCGGTTTTTTTCCCTATCCTGAAGGATTTTTTTCTCAGGCCCGAATGATTTCGCGGGAAGACCTCCGACTTCTCTTACTCCGGCGGGCGGTTCACCTTTTCCCTTAAGCGGGAGAAGCTCCGGAAGGTGACAATCCTCCGGGATTTCAGGATAATCGGCTCCCCGGTCCTGGGGTGTCTTCCCTTTCTAGCCCATTTGAACTTGACCTGGAATTTTCCGAAACCCGAAATGCGTACCTGCTCTCCCCTCTCAAGGGTCCTGGCGATGATATGAAAGAGAGTGTTGACAATCTGGCGCGCCCGTTTCTGGGTCATGAGCTGGTAGTCGAATTCCGGGAAGAGGTGCTGTTGCCTTTCCTTCTTCCGTTTCTTGAAACGGACCTTTTCCGCCACCCTCCTGGCCAATTCGCCTTTGTTCAACGCTCGGGGTTCCTTCCACCTAAATCGTTACACCCGCCTGCCGTACACAGGTTTTCCCCAAACTTGGAAATCCTTCCACTTGGTTTCCGTGAAAATCACCTTTGATTTTCATTGGTTATTGGCAAACCATGGCATATCTGGTACCTTTTGTCAATAAATCCGACATGGCGGGCCGCCCTGACGGGAAGGCGGGATCTGCATTTCACCGGCGAACAAAGGATTTCCATGAGTGCTTCGTTTCACCCCAGACTGATTAATGACCCCTTCTCCGATCCTGGTTTGTACATCGCCTTTCGCTTCCAGCGCAGGGCCATTTTGTTTGACCTGGGGGACTTGCATTCTCTTTCTTCAAGGGACCTTCTAAAGATCAGCCATGTCTTCGTCACCCACGCCCACATGGATCACTTTATCGGGTTCGATACCCTTTTGAGAACCTGCCTGGGGCGGGACAGGGAACTTCACCTTTTCGGCCCCCCGGGCATCTTTCGTCACGTGGAAGGGAAGCTCGGGGGCTATACTTGGAATCTCGTGGATGAATATGAATACCCATTCCGGCTCCGGGTCACGGAAGTCGGGCCGGAGATTCTTCGGTCCAGGAGGTACTTGTGCAACAAGCGTTTCGCTCCTGAAGACCTTCACTTGGAAGCCCCCTTTGAAGGAGTTCTCTTGAAGGAACCCTCTTTCCGGGTGGAGGCGACCCTCCTGGATCACCGAATCCCCTGCCTTGGCCTTTGTCTCGTGGAGAACATCCATATCCATATCCTTAAAGAGGAACTCGATGCCCTTGGATTGCCGACTGGTCCCTGGATTACCCGTTTCAAGAAAGCCCTTTTAGAGGAAAAGGATCTCTCTTCGGAATTCGCCGTAACCTGGGAGCAGGGGGGAGAGGTGGTGAAGCGCCGGGTTTTCGGGCTCGGTGAATTGGCAGGAAGGATAGCGAAAACATCGCCCGGACAAAAAATATGCTATGTGACGGACGTGGCGGGGGATGAGAAGAACAGAAGGAAGATAAGGGACCTGGCAGGTGGAGCGAGCCATCTATTTATCGAGGCCGCCTTCCTTGATGAGGACCGGGAGCTTGCCAGAGAAAAGTATCATTTAACGGCGAGAGATGCGGGGGAGATCGCCTCCGAGGTGGGGGCCGGGCAGGTGACGTTGTTTCATTTTTCACCCCGTTACACGGGCCGTGAGACGGAACTTGAAAAAGAGGCGGGGGAGGCATTTTCCATAAGGATGAAGGGGTGAGACCTTTGAAACAGTCTGGCTTCAATCGATCTTCCGCCTTCGCTACGGCTACGGCGTGACAAGCCCCGCCAGACAACGGCGGGCAGGCTGCGTCAGACTCAAACCGGGGATCCGGCCGAAAAGTGGGGAGTCGTCGCTATCAGACAAATTTCGATCTGCTTTGGGTTATATTCCCCGCCCCCTGGGACGTTCCAATGCCTTTGGAGACACATCGCTGCCTGCAGCAGGCCCAATCGAGGGCCCTTCAGCCGGGAATTTCCAAAGGGTCACTGCCTCTCTCCAGGGCGGAGAGCATTTCCTGGTGGAGGAGGCCGTTGGTCGCCGCCACGGTATCCATGTAGGGTGTAAAGGGTCTTCCCTTAAAGTCGGTCGTCCTTCCTCCGGCCTCATTCAAGATAAGGGCGCCTGCCGCGGTGTCCCAGGGTTTCAGGCCTTCTTCCCAGAAAGCGTCGAAGATACCGGCGGCCACATAACAGAGATCCAGGGCCGCGGATCCAGGACGCCTCAGGCCTTGGGCCCGGATGATCATCTCCCTGAAGCGGCTTAGAATCTCCTTGGGCCTCTCCCGAATGTCATAGGGAAACCCTGTTGCGCACAAAGCCTCGTTCAAGGTCTTTGTGGGCGAGACATGGACGGGACGGCCGTTCAGGAAGGCGCCGCCCCCCTTCAGGGCCTCGAAAAACTCGTTCATCCTTGGGTTGTAAACGATCCCCACGACGAGATCCCCTTTCACCTCAAGGGCAAGGGAGAGAGCGAAGAAGGGAAAACCATGGGCGAAGTTGGTCGTTCCATCCAGGGGATCCACGAGCCATACCCTGTCCGGCCGGTTCCTGTACTCCCCGGACTCCTCTGTCAGGATGCTGTCCCTTGGAAAGTGTTCCCGGATGATGCCGACGATGGCCTCTTCCGAGGCCAAGTCTGCCTCTGTAACCAGATCGATCTCCCCTTTCTTGGAGATGCGGTTAATTCGGCCCAGTTTCCTGAGAAGGATCTCTCCTGCCTCGCGGGCCGCCCGGCGGGCGATATCCAGTTCCTTTATCCACACGGTGTTGTCCTCCCTGTCCTCCCGTCGGTACAATTCTTGGGGCGGGCCCTGGGGGAAAAGGAAGCCCCCCCGGAAGTCCCGACACTGTATCCCATCTTCATTCCCTTTTCAAATGGATTGAAGGCCCCTCAGGAGTTTGTTTTTGGCGGGAAATCCTTGACATTTGAAACAATGAATGATAGCAAAACCATTTTTATATTTTATGCTCCTTGTTCCGTTTTCATGGTGCTGCGTATGTCCTTGACAGCCGGGCGGGACCATATTTTCCGAACAGGGAAGATGTCCGAAAGGAGAAAACTGCATGAGACATTACGAGACGATTTACATTCTTAACCCGAACCTGGCCGAAGAACAATACCAGGAAGCGAGGGACAAATTCGGTAAGATTATCGAGCGGGAAAAGGGGGTTCTCATAAGAACCGAGGAGTGGGGCACCCAAAAGTTGGCTTACAATGTGAAGAAATTCGAGAGGGGGACCTATGTGCTGGTTGAATACTGTGGAAACCCCGGGTTGACGGCGGAACTGGAGCGGGAGCTCAAGCTCGATGACCGGATTCTTCTTTATCAGACCGTGAAACTCTCTGACAAGGCCGACCCGGAGGCGCTTCTACTCCGGGAAGAGGAGGCGAGAAAGGCCCGCGAGACCAAAGAGACGGAAAGTGTCGCTGAAGTGAAAACGGATGAAGAGGGAGGAGATAAAACCGAAGCGGAAGAAAAGGCCGATTCAAGCAGCCAGGGAGGGGTAAGTGATGGCGTACAATAGAAGACGCAAAATGACCTACCATCGACGGAAGGTTTGCCGGTTTTGTGCGGATAGCAGTCTCAAGATCGATTACAAGGATCCCAAGACCCTGAGGTATTTCACTACCGAACGGGGCAAGATCATCCCGAGGAGGATTTCGGGGAATTGTGCGAAGCACCAGCGCGAATTGACAACAGCGATCAAGAGGGCAAGAAAGATCGCCCTCTTGCCCTATACGACTTCGACCATCAGGTAGCGGGATAACAGACCGGAGATTTCCCACACAGGGCCGGCAAGGATTGGATCTTCCTCAGTGATGGAATCATGAAAACCAAAGAAGCATTGGGATGTATCGGCACTGCCGTCGTCCTGCTCTTCTCTTCCGCCTGGATTCCACTGATTGGACCATTTATCAGCCTCCTTTCCCCCTTGCCGTTTGTGTATTATGCCGCCAAGCGGGGCCTCATGGAGGGGATCAAGGTCGTGGGCGCCACGATCCTCGTGGCGGGATTGGTTTCAGGGGCGGCCGGGTTCCCCCAAATCGTGATCCTTTGTGTAGAGTTTGGAGTGCTGGGCCTGATCCTCTCCGAGGTTTTCAGGAGGCGGATGACCTTTGGATATGCGGTCTTTATAACCACCACCCTGATGCTCCTGGCCGGCGCCCTCATACTGGCAGGGCTCGGGATCGCCAAGGGGACGTCACCACCGGCCCTGATCATCCAGTATTTTCAGAACAATCTGAAGGAAACCCTCCAGGTTTACGGGAACCTGGGAGAATTTCAGGGCGAAGACCCCCGTATCCAGGAATATGTGAAGGTTATGACCGGGATCCTGGCCCGGACCTATCCCGCGTTGGTGATCATCGGGACGGGATTTGTGGTCTGGCTGAACATTGTGCTTTGCAGGCCCATGTTTCACCATGCCCGGCTCGAGTACCCGGATTTCGGTCGGGCAGACTACTGGCGGACCCCGGATACGATGGTATGGGGCGTGATCCTGGCCGGTTTTTCTTTATTTTTGCCCCTGGGTGGGATAAGATTCATAGCTACCAACACACTGATCGTCCTGCTGGCGATCTATGTCTTTCATGGCTTGGCGATCGTCCTGTTTTTCTTCAATAAATATCGCGTTCCTTTGTGGCTTCGGGTTGGTGGATACATCTTGATTCTGTTTCAGCAGGTGGTCCTGGTGGGGTTGGCCCTGGCCGGGCTTTTCGATCAGTGGATCGATTTTCGTAAAATTCATCATAAAAAGGCGAATTAGTGCCCATCCATAGATTCGTTAGGAGCAGGGAGGAAAATTTATGAGGGTTATCTTGAGACAAACCGTGGATGACCTGGGACTCGAAGGGGATATCATTGAGGTAGCCAAAGGTTATGCGAGGAACTACCTGATTCCGAAGGGCTTGGCCCTCCAGGCCACGCCTCAGAATATCAAGCTCACCGAGATGCAGCGGAAAAAGATCGAGGCGAGGCGATTGAAGGTCCAGGCGGACGCTGAAAAAGTCAAGGAAAGGCTGGCCGGTGTGACCGTGAAAATCGCTCAGCGGGTGGGCGAAGAAGAAAAGCTTTATGGTTCCGTGACCACTATGGACATCGCGGCGGCCCTTGAAGAGCAAGGTGTAAGCATTGATAGGAAGAAGATCCTTCTTGAAAAACCCATCAAGAGTCTGGGGGAATTCGAAGTCCCTGTAAAACTTCACCCTAATGTAACGGCCGGGATCAAGGTCGTCGTGGTCCCGGAGGAGTAATTCCCTCCAAAACCGGAGGGGGACAGAGCAAATGACGGGTATTCCCCAAAGGTGTTCCAGGATCGACGGTTTTTCTGCCAAACAGATTGATCGCTCCAGGTAAGCCAGAGCGAGGAAAAGGTTATGCCCCAGGCGAAAGAAAAGGCCTTGCCCTCCATTAAAGTCCCACCCCACAATTTAGAAGCGGAACAGGCCATCCTGGCCGGGATCTTGATCAACAACGATGCCTTGAATCAAGTCATGGACATCCTGAGTCCCGAGGACTTTTACAGGGAGGCCCATGTACATCTATTCGAGGGCATGACCGCACTTTACAACAATAATGAACCCATTGATCTGATTACCCTTTCACAATATTTGACTCGAAAAAACCTCCTGGAGAAATCAGGCGGCATCGATTATCTTGCCTCCCTCGTAGACGCTGTTTCCACCTCGGCGGGCATCCTGTACCATGCACAGATCGTCAGAGACCTGTCGATTCGCCGAAAGCTCATCAGTCAGTGTTCCGCTATTTCCGAATCTTGTTTTCAGAATTGGCACGAAACCGATGAGTTGCTGGACATGGCGGAGCAATCCATCTTCGATATTGCGGAAGACAAGATCGGCGAAAGTTTCTCCTCCATGGAGGATGTGATAAAGGGGAGTTTTCGCAAGCTGGAAAGCGTTGCCGAGCAGGAAGGATATATCACTGGAATTCCTACCGGTTTCCCGGATTTCGACAATCTCACTGCGGGACTGCAACCCTCGGACCTTATCGTCATAGCGGGGCGGCCCAGCATGGGAAAAACTGCCTTCGCCCTCAATATCGGTTACCACGCTGCAGACAAGACCGGCAAGGGAGTGGCCATCTTTTCCCTGGAGATGTCCAAACTCCAGCTGGGAATGAGACTCCTTGGGTTTGAGGCTCAGATCGATGCCAAAAGGCTTCGAACGGGATTTTTACGCGACAGGGACTGGATGAAGTTGACCGAGGCCGCCAATCACCTCTCTTCCCTTCCTATTTTCATTGATGATACCTCTGGAATAGGGGTCCTGGAGATGAAGGCCAAATGCCGTCGCCTGGCGAAAAAGACTCCCCTGGCCATGGTCGTGGTGGATTACATGCAGCTTATCCAAGGCAGGAAGTCCGCGGAATCCCGACAACTGGAGATATCCGAGATTTCCAGGAGCCTCAAGGCCCTCGCCAAGGACCTCAACGTTCCTGTGGTCGCTCTCTCCCAGTTGAACCGAAAGGTCGAGGATCGTCCCAACAAGCGACCCCAGTTGGCGGATCTCAGGGAAAGCGGGGCCATAGAACAGGACGCTGATGTCATTGCGTTCATTTATCGGGACGAGGTGTATCATCCAACCACAGAGGAAAACGCCAACATTGCCGAGATTATTGTTGCCAAACAGCGAAACGGTCCGACCGGCTATTTCAAGCTTTACTTCAAGAAGGAGTGCACCCGTTTTGAACCCTTTGCCGACGAGGAACGCTATGGACACTCCTTGTCTTGAGGGCCAGCGGATTGGGAGGGATGCACCATAGAGAAAATTTACGGTAAGACCACAGGTCTCAAGGCGAGCCAAATCAGACAACTTCAGAATCTGTACCGGAGAAAGATCTCCGGTAAGGAAGTCATCACCCGCGAATTGACCCGCCGCCTCGCCTTCCTCTCTTACGAAATTAAGCGGCAGATCGCTTTACTCATCACCCGGAAAGGCGAGATCGCTTTCGTGGTGGTAGGAGATCACCGTCAAATTTTTATCCCGGATCTTGGTCGATACAGATTGGGGAAGGGCCGCCTCAAGGGGCTGCGGTGCGTACACACGCATGTCGGGGGCGAGCCACTCTCCCGCGAGGATATATCTGATCTTGTCCTTCTTGGACTGGATTTCATGGTTTGCGTGGAGGTCAGAGAAGGAGGAGTTCCCGGCGCGCTTTCCTTCGCCCATATCCTGCCGAAAAACGTGGAGGGGGAAGGATGGCGGATTTCCAGGGTCCCGGATATCGGACACCTGGATGTTGATTTCCCTGCCCTCATCCAGTCCCTGGAAAACGAACTGGCCAGGGTAGGCGGTAGGGAGGATCTGAAGCGGAGAGATAGGGCCGTTTTGGTGGGAATCAGTACAGGGCCCGTCTGGAAGGCGCGGGAATCCCTGGAAGAACTGAGGGAGCTTGCCCTTTCGAGCGATTTGGAGGTCGTGGATACGGTGCTTCAGAGCGTGTCCCGGCCGAACGCCCGGTTTTTTATCGGGAAAGGAAAGCTCCGGGAATTGGTTCTCAGGTGTCTTCAGACCGGTTCCAACCTCCTGGTCTTTGACAACGAGCTGACGCCGGCGCAGGTTCGGACCCTCACGGACTTGACGGAATTGAGGATCATCGACCGCAGTCAGCTTATTCTCGATATTTTCGCCAGGAGGGCCGTGACCCGGGAAGGCAAGATACAGGTAGAACTGGCTCAGCTCAAGTACCTCTTGCCGCGGCTTGCTACGAAAAACACGGCCATGTCCCGCTTGACGGGCGGTATCGGGGGAAGAGGACCGGGCGAGACGAAACTGGAGATCAATAGGCGACGGGTACGAGAGCGCATTGCCAGGTTGAAGAGAGAATTAAGGGAAATCGGACGGCAGAGGATAAACCGCCGTCGGCTGCGCAATGCGAGAAGGCTGCCGGTGGTTTCCATCGTGGGTTACACGAACGCCGGGAAATCCACTCTGCTCAACACCCTGACCCGGAGCAACGTCTTTGTGGAAGACCGCCTCTTCGCCACCCTTGATCCCAGCAGCCGAAGATTGCGGTTTCCCAGAGAACGGGAGATCATTATTACGGACACGGTGGGTTTCATCAGGGACCTACCGGGAGATCTCATGGATGCCTTTGCCGCGACCCTGGAAGAACTCCATGATGCCGACCTCCTCCTGCACGTGGTGGACGCAAGTCATCCCAGGATGGAAGAACAGGTCCGCTCCGTTGCCAGGATCCTGGAACGGCTGGGCCTGACAGCAATCCCGATCCTCATGGTCCTCAATAAAAGCGACCTGCTTGAACCCGGCGAGGCCGCCCGTCTGGCCCGGACCTGGGATGGAGTGGCCGTCAGCGCCCTCGACAGGGGCTCCCTCTTGCCCTTGCTTTCAAAGATGGAGGCCCTTTTGTTCAGCAGCAAGGAAGAAAAGGGGCTCGCCTGCATAGGAGGCGAGCCCCTTCAATAAACGTATCTCTGAGACCTTTGAAAACGTCCCCTTTTACCCAATCTTCCGCCTTCGCT
>JAFDEE010000114.1 GCA_019310525.1 Deltaproteobacteria bacterium
TTTTATGGAGTTGAAGGTCTATTTCTAAATATGCCGGGCTCCCGGAGAAAATCCCGAGCCCCTGGCGAGTACTTCAATTCGATACCAGGCTCCAGGGGCCGATGGCGCCTTTTCTTTTGTTCTGAGGCTCCCAGGCTGGTGTTTTCAGCGGCTTATCAGCGGGGGACACCTGCCCGCCGGTCACTTCAGAAAAGTGGCCATCGGCCCCTGCTCGAGCCATCCGTGTTCACAAAGATACCCAGGTGTGGCCGATCAAACCGAGACCTTTGAAGGAAGACGGGTTGCTGGAGAAGATCCCCATGTCCTTTCAATGTATGGTGCCTCTACCGTTTGGTATCCTAAGCGGGGTGGTTGACATTTTCGTCTGAAAGGGAGCCGTGCCTCCGGTGCCGGAGCTTTTTCCCTTGACCCGGAAAGACCTCTTTTCTATAGTCCACCGGTTGTTTCTGGATCATGATGCCATCTGGTTTACTCGACGGAGGGTAGGTAAAAGACGCACGTCCACGGCTAAGAATCGAGTTGAAACAGTGGACTCCGCCTTGTTCCCGGTTCATGAAGGATGAGGGTTTTGTGAAACCAGCTACACGTTCATGGCGATGGTTTGTTTTTGGTATCGCCTCGTCTAATTTTTTCCTCTCACAGTTCTACAGGGCCTCCAATGCCGTCATCGCACCCCAGCTCATCAGGGACCTTTCCCTTTCGACCGAAGAACTGGGATTGCTTTCCGCCGCCTTTTTTTACGCCTTTGCCTTGACCCAGATTCCAATCAGCATGACCCTGGACAGGATCGGTCCAAGGCGGCTCATGACAGGCCTTTCTCTACTGGGGATTGCAGGGGCCTTGATCTTCTCCCTCGCTGATTCCATGGCCTGGGGTCTTATCGGCCGGCTTCTTCTCGGAGTGGGCATGGCCTGTAACCTCATGGGGACCTTCAAGCTTCTTACTACGTGGTTTGGTCCCGAGCGTTTCGCCACCCTATCGGGAATCGTTTTTTCCATCGGGACGGCGGGCAATATGTCCGCCACAACGCCGCTGGTCCTGATGGTCGATCGGCTCGGGTGGCGCGGCGGTTTCCAACTGATCGCCGCTGTCAATCTCCTGATCGTCCTGGTGTTTTTCCTCCTGGTGCGGGACAGGCCCGAAGAAGAGATCTCCTCTGATGCCCCTGTGCCGGAAGGAAAGCCCTCACCAAGGGGAATATGGGGGGATCTCCCCCGCCTTTTCCGGAGACGGGATTACTGGATTATCTCTTTCGGGACATTCGTGAGTTACGGTGTTTTTTCCGCATTCCAGAACCTTTGGGCGGGCCCGTTTCTCATGGACGTATTGAAATTCTCTCCGGTAAAGTCCGGAAATGCGATTTTTCTCCTGAACCTCGGCATGCTCCTGGGAGGACCGCTCATGGGGGCCGCCTCGGACAGGGTTTTTCACGGCAGGAAATGGGTGGTGATCCTGGGCCATGTATTCCTTTCATTCACCGTATTGAGCCTTGCGGGATTGCCGGTTGAATCCGGATTCGTACTGGTTGCCGGCCTCTTCTTGGGGTTCGGCCTGTTCCGGGCCTCAGGTCTTTTGATGTATCCGCATATAAAGGACCTGATGCCGATTGAAATGGCCGGAACGGCCATGACCGGGATCAACTTCTTTACCATGATCGGTTCGGCCGCCTTCCTCCATGGCCTTGGAAGCCTCATGCAGGCCCTCTACCCCGGGGCTTCAAGGGGGCACGATGCCTTCCAGGCGGCGTTCATCCTGTGTGGTGTTTGCCTTTTGGGCGTTGTAGTACTTTACTGTTTTACCCGGGAAAGTGGAAAAACAGGCGCTCAATCCTCCATGTTCAAGGCCGCGCGGGAGTGATTGAAACCCTGCCGTGGAGCCCCGCTCCTGTTCCGGCAGGATATGATTTGCCCTTTTCTTGCCCCTGAACCGGATCTTCAGGGCCGATTGCCGGACGAAAAGGACTTTGGAGTAGGGAAAAATGGATATTGTGACGGATCCTGACATCCTTTCAGCATACAACCAAGACGCACTTGGACTTCAGGGGAACTTCGAGGGTGTGTTTCGTCCATCGAGGGAAGAGGAAATAATCGAATTCCTGGGCCAGTGTGCAGCCGAGGGAAAATGTGTGACGGCCCAGGGCCTGCGTTCTTCCCTGACAGGGGCCTCTGTCTGCGACAGGGGCTACGCACTTTCCCTGGAGAAGATGAACCGAATCATTGACATTGACGTCAAGAGGAGAAGGGCCCTGGTTCAACCCGGGGTGATCACGGAGGATTTCAGAAAGGCCGTGGCTGAGGCCGGACTGTTCTATCCCTTGGATCCCACAAGCGCCGGGGAATGCACCATCGGCGGGAACGTGGCAACGAATGCATCCGGGTCCGGCACCTTGAAGTACGGCAGCACCGGGGACTGGGTGCGAAGAGTCCGGGTTGTGGATGGACTGGGGAGGCTCGTCGAGGCGGGGAGGAATGCTTCCGAGAAGCATAGCGCAGGATATGGTGCCCTGGTTCATCCTTTGCGTCTTTTCCTGGGATCGGAAGGCACCCTCGGAATCGTCACCGAAATCGAATTTGCCTTGCATCCCCGGCCCCCTGAATCATTTCTCGTCATGGTTTTCTTTATGGGAATCGAGGACGCATTGAACTTCGTAATCGAGGCCCGTGAGAGTAGAAAGTATTCTCCAAGAAGCATGGAGTTCCTGGATGAAGCCTGCCTGGAAATTCTGCGGCCCAGAGCCGAAGGAATATCCATTCCCGGGGAGGCCCGTGTCATGCTCTACTTTGAACAGGAATACCGTGACGAGGAGGACAGGGAAAAGAGACTCGAAAATTGGCTTCGGTTGATCGAGCGCTATACAAGGCTGGATCAGGACACCCAGGTAGCCCTAAGTGACCGCCAGAAGAGACACCTGCTTGATCTTCGCCACCATGTCCCCCAGGCAATGAACGAGGAGAGCGCCCGGGCTGTCAGGAACGGTGGATGCAAGATTTCAACTGACTGGGCTGTGCCTTACCGCAGGTTGCCGGAACTGTTCACATACTACGATAGCATCAAAGATCTTCTCGGCGATATGCTCGTTGTTCGGTTCGCTCATCTTGGAGAAGGCCATCCTCACTTCAATTTCATCGCCAGGAATGAAATGGAGAAACAGGTGGCGGAGCATGTGGATTTCCTCCTGGCGAGGAAGGCGGTTGAACTGGGAGGTACGGTGGCAGGAGAGCACGGGATCGGTAAGATGAAACGAGAGCACTTGTCCCTTGAATACCCCGAGAGGGTGATCGAGGCGATGAAGGCCATAAAAAAGGTCTTTGATCCGAAAGGGATTCTTGCGCCCGGAAACATCTTTCCATAGGATCCTCCGGTTTCAGCCTACCGGTTGCAGCCAGTCTTTAAAGCGCTCATCACGGGAATTGCAGATATCATCCATAAGCTTCATTATATCTCTTGTAATGGGCCCGGGCGCTTCTCCAAGCATCCTGTCTTCTATCCTTTTGACCGGGAGAACCTTTATGCCGGTATGGCACACAAAGATTTCGTCTGCCCTTATCAAGTCTTCAGGCAAAATTTGTTCTTCGGATGTTTGAATTCCAATCGCAGGGGCTGCTTCGAGGATGGACATTCTGGTGATGCCAGAGAGGATATTCCCCAGTGGAGGGGTCTTAAGTATACCGCCCTTGATCATAAAGACTGATTCAATAGATCCCTCTGCAACATAACCTTCAGTGGTCAATAATATACCGAGATCAAAACCTCGGCTTACGGCGTCCTTACGGGCCAGCATACCGTTCAGGTAATTGGAACAGGCCTTTGCTTCTACGGGTACTGTTGCCGGGTGTATTTTACGCCATTTGCTGAAGCAGATATCAATGGGTTCCGCTTGGTCGAGACCCAGATCGTGGGTTGCCGGGATTCCGCAGATAGCAAGATCGAGTTTGGAGTCCAGGACCAGAGAGATGATCGCTTCTTCACCGTAGTAAGCCAGGACCTTTATGAGGCCTCGACTGATGTTATTCACTTTTACTGAATCCGACACCGCCCTTGCCACTTCCTCCTTCGTATAGGCCATTTCCATGCCCAGGAGTTCGGCACTCCCGAAAAGACGCTCGAGGTGCTTATCCATCCTGAATGCCGTCGGACCTTTCGGACCCGGGTGAATTCCGAATACATCGAAAATGGCCGATCCTCGGCTGAAGCCATGAGAAAGTACATGTACATTCGCCTGTTCCCAGGGTACCATTTTGCCGTTCATCCATACCTGCAAATGATTAAACATTTCTTTCTCCTTAACTGTTTCCTGGATTTCTAAACGTTATGTAATGTTTCTTTATCCTAAACTGAGCGTTTCAAAATTTTGATGAGATCCTTTTTTGAAACCCTCAGTTCAGGTTTATGCTTCCTGAGGGCGTCAGGGTCCCATCACCAGTTGAGGCAACCACAGGGAAATCCCGGGAACGAAGGTAACGAGCAAAAGAACAGGCAAGCTCCCAAAGATAAGGAAAGGGAGACGGTCCTTTACAAACGCCGATACCGGAACTCCCGAAACCCTGGCATCGGGGTGTCACTAGAAATCGACCTGTGCGCAGCCCATTCCAAAGGCCTCCGCTACGGCGGGATAACAAATCTGGCCGTTCATCAGGTTAAGCCCTTTTTTCAGCGCCGCATCCTCGGCCATAGCCTTTTCAAACCCCTTGTCGGCAATCGCCAGACCGTAGGCCAGTGTTACGTTTGTGAGGGCTATGGTGGAAGTACGGGGCACGGCTCCCGGCATGTTGGCAACGCAATAATGGACCACGCCTTCTTCGATGAAAGTGGGATCTTCATGGGTGGTGGGATGGGAGGTTTCACAACATCCGCCCTGATCAACTGAAATATCTACTATGGCCGAGCCAGGCATCATGCGCCTGACGATCTCCCTTGTGATCAGTTTTGGTGCCTTGGCACCTGGGATCAATACGGAGCAGATGACAAGGTGGCTATTCAGGCATTCTTCCTCGATATTGGCCGGATCGGACATGATAGTCACCAAACGTGAATCGGTGATGTCATCCAGATAGCGAAGGCGTAAGGGGTTATTGTCCAGAATGGAGACTTGGGCACCGAACCCAACCGCTACCTCTGCTGCTGAAAACCCTGCGACACCTCCGCCGATGATCGTAACACTGGCAGGGCGGACTCCTGAGACACCGGAAAGCAAGATACCCATGCCCCCATTCTTGGCTTCAAGGCTGAACGCCCCCATTTGGATAGATAACCGCCCGGCGACCTCGCTCATTGGAGAGAGAAGCGGCAGGGATCCATCATCCAGTTGAACCGTCTCATAGGCTATCCCTACTATTTTTCTGTCGAGGAGTTTTTGGGTTAATTCCTTGTCTGCGGCAAGATGGAGGTAGGTGTAAAGGATCTGTCCGGGTCTCATTCGATCAAATTCCGGGTCTATAGGCTCCTTTACTTTGATAATCATCTCCGATTCGGCCCAAACAACTTCGGGGTTGTCCAGAATCGCCGCCCCTGCTTTTGCATATTCCTCGTCCCTGAAACCGGACCCCAATCCAGCTCTCTTTTCGACAAATACCTGGTGTCCATGATCAGTAAAGGCCTTTACCCCTGCCGGAGTAACCGCCACCCTTTTTTCTGCAGACTTGATCTCCTTGGGAACGCCTATTTTCATGAGTTTTCCTCCTTCCTTTGCAACTCCAGATGATATTTCGATTCCTGCCTTTCAGCCTGATTAGAAAAGTCGTTCATAGCCCGTTAATGTCCCATTCCGGGGATGGGAGAACCTTGGGCCTTCATGTGAAGATTTTTGTTGGATCGTTTTTTGAGTAGGGTTCAAGGATTCAAGGGGTCCAGGGTTCGAGTGAGAAATCGGGATTTAAGGAAAGATGATTTTCACTTGACCCCTTGAACCCTCGACCCCTTGACCCCTAAAACAATCGTCTTCAGCCGATGTAGTTTAATTGCCTATTCCGTCCAGAGACTTGGTTTCAGCAAAAACCATAAAGTTTTCACCGAAAAGGGTTTGAGGGGAGTTTTTATTATTGTAATATGTAGAAATGGTATTACCATAAGGCTATTAGTAAAGTCAAATAAAAATTGAGAGCCCTTTGAAAAACGTCCTCTTTTGCCCAATCTTCCGCCTTCGCTCTGGCTACGGCGTGACAAGCGGCGTCAGGCTCAAACCGGGGACCCACCCGTTGGGTGGGGAGTCCAAGTGAAACGCGGACAAATTTCAATCCTCGAAATACTTCAATGTATGGTGCCTCTGCCGCTTGGCCTTCCAAGCGGGGCGGTTGAATTTTTCGCCTTCCTTGACCTTGGGCAAAAGAAGACGTTTTTCAAAGGGCTCTTGGAATCAAGAACACGAGTTGTCAGGGCTTTTGCCGGGATCGGGTGTGGAGATGATCCGGGCCTAAAAAAGGACTTGCGGTATGAGTGTTATCCATCCAGGCTCTGGAATGGATAGATTGATGAGGAAGGAGGCCCTCCTTATTGTTAAATGTGACATTGGCTCCGTGTGTGAGGTCCGGACCTTTCGAGTGCAATAGTCAAGTAAATCGAGCTCTAGACTGAGTCTCTACAATGGCATATTGGCATTGCTCGTTACGAAAGTCCGCCAATTTTAGGTGGAAGTTGCTTTGGATCCCCTCACCACTGTCATTTACCTTGGACGGGTAGCTGTTTTTACCAGACAGGACAGTATCAGCCGTCAGGATCCTTTGGTAGCGTCGATGGCATCAACTACTAAAAAGACCATAGACTCCAGAAATTTTTCGAACTCCTCCTCTGTTTCCATGGCGCTATATTTCCCTTCTTCGATTCTATCCCTGATCGCCCTTAGCCGCTCACTGGACATACCGAACTCATCCAGAATGTCTATGAGCCTGCTGGCCGTGTCCACCAGCCGAAACGGCCCGTAGCGGGCGGGTTCATCCATAAGGTTCCTGGCGGAAACGATAATATAGGAGACCACCTCAAAAATTTTTTCCTCAAAAACCTGCTTATCCATTGTAGGCCTCGAACCAGTAAATTCCATTGAAACGTCGCTCCGGCGGTGGGGGAATCTTCGCCGGATGACCGATGCTTACCAATAGGTGCGGAAGGATATGCTCCGGCATACCCAAAAGCTTTGCCACGGCACCCGGATGAAATGAGGCTATGACACAAGTGCCAAGGCCCATCTCGTATGCCGCCAGCAAGATGTTCTGGGCCGCCATGGCAGAGTCCATTTTGGTTATGGATTCCGGCCCCATCTTGCCTCCCTTATGCCTGGCCGCCTCCATGTCCTGAGCGATCACAATGAGCGCAGGAGGATCACCCAAAAGACCGGGACTTACCATCTTGATCTTCTTCATCATCGACTTTTCGGTCACGACGACGAAGCGCCAGGTCTGTCCGTTTCCTCCGGATGGCGCCCAGACGGCCGCCTCCAGCAGTTTGATCAAGGTTTCCTTGTCAACCGGCTCGTCGGTAAAACTCCTGATGCTTCGCCTTCGTTTGATGGCCGTCATTACATCCATGTCCGTTTTCCTCCAGACTGAATTAGTGCCCGTCCATAAATGAGAAAATTTGTGCAAGGTCAAGGAAGACGAAAATTGACCATTTATGGATGGAAGCGAATTATAGAATCCTCTCCTTTTCCCTGGGTTTCGGGTAAGTCACCTTGGAGTGGGAGATACCGCTTCGGATCATTGATTCCAGGAACCCGATGGCGGCCGCTGTAGGTTCCACAACAGGCACCTCCCTGCCTTCCCTGGAAAGGGCTTCCTTGAGTGCCTTGCCCAACCCCAACATACCTGTGCAGCCGAGGACTATGGCCTCAGCCCCATCCTCGACGACCGCCTTATCGATCTGCTCAAGCAGCCTGGTTAGGAGCCTGTCCCTGTCGTCCAGTTCCAGCACCGGGGTATCGATGTCCCGGATAGAGGCCATATTGCCTTCGATACCCAGCTTTCGAGCCAGGTTTCTTATAAGAGGGACGACTTCTTTTAGAATGGTGACCACCGACCACCGGTTGCAAATGGCCGATGCCATCAAGGCTGAAGGGCGGAAGGCGCCTATTACCGGGATAGAAACCGCCTCCCTGGCTCCGTCCACGGCAGGGTCCCCGAAACAGGTGACAAATACGCCGTCGCAGCCGTCCTTCTCTGCTTCTATCACCTTTTCAAGGATGTAAGGGTTGGCCAGTATTTCATCGTAAGTGCTCTCGATAGAGGTCGGACCCTTCTCAATGCAGGCCCCGTCGATTTCGGTATCCGGCGATTTGAATTGATCGGCCTCCTGTATTGATTCATTGACCAGCCAGTCGCCGACGATTGGTGATACGATTCGGATTTTCATTTTTGCCTCCCGAAAATATACAGTGGTCTGTTCCTCGTCCCACTTATGAGGGGCCGCAGGGTTTGGGTGGGTAGGGTGAGGCCGTGCCGACCGTCTGAGACCTTTGAAAAACGCTCCCTTTTGCCCAATCTTCCGCCTTCGCTATGGCTACGGCGTGACAAGCTGCGTCAGGCTCAAATTTTAATTCGAAGTCGACCCCATACCTTTCTGACCATCCGGTCCAGGCTGGGCCCCAGACCGTCCGGTAACAGTACGATTACCAAGACAAAGATAAGCCCCATGATAATACTCTGATATCGTTCCACAGATGAGAGTAATTCCGGGGTCAGCTTTACTATCATCGCGCCGATCAGTGGGCCGTAAGGCACAGAACGTCCACCAAGCAAGGGTATGAAGTAGATATAAAGCGTTGTGAAAGCGTCGACATCCACAGACGATATCGCTCCATTGAAGTGGCTCTTCGACGTTTCATGTGGATTTAAGTAAAATATCAATTGGAGCAGCGATCAGGTAGATCATGGTAATAAATGATGGCATCCATCTTCTCTCTTTTGAGGTCGTTTTCATAGGGTAGCGGCGGACACATTATTTCAGTTCTCCCACCGCTTTTACTCGAAACCGGACCGCATTGGACGGCAGGTAGGCAAGGGGGATTTCTTCAAGATCCACGATCTCAATGGTTTTTTCATCAGCCCCGGCCCTGATCGCTTCTTCTATGGCGGCTTGCTTGACTTCGGCAATGACTGCGTCCCGGCCCTTGGTGGCCACGTCAAACACCCCATCAATGGAGCCGGACACCTGACTTATGGCCGCACCGATTGCATTGGCCACGTCGAAGTTGTCAGGTACTATCACCTCGCTGGCACCTTTGAGTTCCTTGGGCACAATGATGGAACCTCCCCCCACAAGGACAACCGGTATGTCGCCTGCTGAGGTCTTCATTCGATCAATGATCTCTTCGACCATTGATTTGATCCTGACGTTGGCCCGCTCGCGGACGCCCTTATCCATTTTCG
This sequence comes from Deltaproteobacteria bacterium, assembly GCA_019310525.1. Taxonomy (NCBI): domain Bacteria; kingdom Pseudomonadati; phylum Myxococcota; class Myxococcia; species Deltaproteobacteria bacterium. The sequence continues at coordinate 9,354 of JAFDEE010000114.1, forward strand.
AGACGAGTCCGGGATCGCCAAGGGAAAACTGGCCGGAGGCCACTGCTACGTCTGTGGCCGTCAAGGTCGAGCCGCCAAAGACCAGGGCTTCTTCCGTGATCCTGTATCCTACAGACTCCGGACCGACTCTCACCTGGTCATCATCCGATTTGACCAGCGATCCGCCCCCCAGACCAATGGAAATCAGATCGGGCATCCGGAAATTGGTTCTCACTCCGCCGATTTCCACCGCCATGGATGACTCCCTGGGAAAGCCGGCCTTAAGTACCCCGACGTCGGTTGTCGTCCCGCCAACGTCGACAACAACGCAGTCGCTGAGCCCTGAGAGAAAAGCTGCCCCTCGTAATGAGTTGGTAGGTCCTGATGCGATAGTGAAAACCGGGTACTTGCGAGCGTAATCCACGGCCATCAGGGTGCCGTCATTCTGGGTGATGAATAAATCCGCGGTTATCTTGTGCTGCTTGAGAATGTTTTGAAACGCACTATAAGCATTATTCGCTATGTTCAGGATTGCAGCGTTCAAGATTGTGGCGTTCTCCCGCTCCAGGAGGCCCAGGGTCCCCACTTCGCTGGACAGGGAAATGGAAAAATCATCTCCGAAGATCTTCCTGGCTATCTCGCTGGCCTCCATTTCCTGATCGCCGTTGACCGGCGAGAAGACGCAACTTACTGCCAGGGCTTCGATGCCGAGTTCTTTCAGTTCGCTCAAGGCCGATTCGATCTCAGATTTGTCAGGCCTGGAGATGAATTTGCCGTCGTATTCATAGCCTCCCCTGACCATCCTGTAATTACTGCCGATATGAGCGGGCATGTCGTCAGGCCAGTCCATCATCGGTGGCAGGGCCAAGCCGCACGGCGCTCCCAGCCGCAAGACGCCGACCCTGGCCAGTCCCTTGCGCTCAACGATGGCATTGGTGGCGTGGGTCGTGCCCAGCATCGCGTGTTGAATCGAGGAAGGGTCAATCTTGCTGATATCCAGGACAGCCTCCACTGCCTGGTTGATACCGGAGGAAATGTCCTGAGTGGTGGGACGCTTGCATTTGGCAATGAGTTTGTTTGCTTCATCCAAAATCACTGCATCGGTGTTGGTTCCACCTACGTCGATTCCGAGACGATATTTCACGGCCTGTCCTCCTTGCTTTCCACTCCCCCGACGAGTTCTTCGATAGGTACATAATCGAGGTCATACTTGAAGTAACGCGGTCCGACTTGCTTGAGCCCCTTTTCCGTACGCCAGATGGGAGCACAAGGCATACCGATGATGATCACCCTCTGTCCGTAGCGGAGCGTTTCAGTGGTGATGGGTGTTCCGCTCTCCAAATCCAGTACAGTGATCAGATCGGGAACCATTGCCTTCGGCTCACCGTCGATGTAACCGATCAGGTTTTCGTTCTGGAAGTCCATATCGAACACCTGGCCTTTGTTCGGACCCAGACCTTCAAAAGAGGCACGCCCCCTGACGAAACCGGTGGACAGTTCCCGCTGGACATCAACCACCTTGCCCTCAAAGATGGGAAAACCATTAGTGATTTTTAAGATCGAATCCACAGCGCTTATATTACGGGAATGGGCGTCAATGATTGCTTTACCGATTTCGATACAAAGGCTGATGGTTCCCCTGATGGCGCTTTGCTTAATCGTCTTGCCATTCATTACGTACAGACCGATCATTGAGGAGAGGCCCATGGCAACGGTTACCGCCCGAGAGAGGGTCTCTACCCATGCATTGTCGATCGTGCGCAGAAGAACTTGATTCCCCTTTTCATCAGCACAGACCATGGGGGACGCCGGCACACCATCCAGAGAGAAAGAGACCATGGGTATCTCCGGGAAGGCCCGGCCCATGCCGTCGGCATCCACGAGGGGCACCCCCAGTCGGGCTGCAGCGTAGACCGGGATACAAGAGTTGATCCCGCCGGCCTCCAGGGACATGGTCGCTACAGCCGGCTTTTCCAGAAAGCCCTGAACTGTCTTGAAGCACAATTCAGGCTCTCCACCGTTGGGGAGCTTTTCCAGCATAACCGAAGGAGCGCCCATCATGGCCGTTGGAATAACCCAGTCATCATCGGCCAGATCTTCCACGCTGATGAGACGCACCTCACCTTTTTCCTTGATCGCCTGCTTGGCCATCAGCTTCCCAAGATAAGGGTCTCCACCTCCACCAGTGCCCAGCACAGCAGCTCCGATGGCAAGGTATTCAATGTCTTCCACATTTAGATATCGCATAAGAAATCTCCTGGGTTATGGGCCTACAAAACATAGCGAAGTTGCCAGTTGACAGCATCCATCGTGAAGAAAGTCTCCACCGACACCAGACCATCCAACTTGGCCAATTTATCGAAAATAAAATCCCGGTGAGAGTATTTTTCGTTGAAAAAAACAACGGCTATAATGTCAAAACCCCCACTGACACAGGCAGCAGCTACCACGCCCTTAAGCTTACCTATTTTTTCCAGTAGTTGCTTAACCATCCTGGGCTCGGCCTTTATCCCTATAATGGCGGAGTAGTGCCCGGGAATGGCCTGGGGATCAACCAGGCCGATGATCTGAAGGATGCCGTTTTCGATTAGTTTGTTTACCCGCGCCCTGACCGTATTGGTGGTAACGCCTATCTCCTTTGCAATCTTGCTGAACGGTATACGCCCGTCCCAAAGACGTCGAATGATTGCCAGGTCAATATCGTCTGTTTTCATGCTGACTCCACCCTTAGTTATTGCAAATTATTTGATAATGTTTTTTGGCTATTGTCAAATATTTTTTTTATTTTTTTGTTGTTAGCACAAACCATAATTGCACATCACAAAAAATTAATCTAGTGTCCATCCATAAATGGGCGAAATTTGCGTCTTGGGCGAGGGAGCACAAAGGTGATGTTACCCCGAAAAAGTGGACACTGTGTTAAGCCGCAAGAGGGAATTCACCATACTCTTGTGGGGTTAGGTAATCAATTGACGAGTGAGGCCTTTTTCGGTTGTAAAATATTTCGATGTAATAAAATAAGCTTTGGATTGCTTGGGACCGACTGATGTACCGATAGTGGTTGACCCATTCGGTCTTTAAACGGCCGAAGAAGCTTTCCGCAACGGCATTGTCGTAGCAGTTGCCCTTACGGCTCATACTGCAAATCAT
>JAFDEE010000115.1 GCA_019310525.1 Deltaproteobacteria bacterium
CAGGCCCTTTTCGGGATGGCGCCGACCTACAGCCATCTCCAGTGCATCGATAGCCAACTGACGGGTCATCCGGTTGGACGCTGACCAACCAACTATCTCCCGGTTGAACAGATCCAGGAGCACTGCCAGGTACAACCAGCCCTCTTTGGTCCAGATGTAGGTAATATCGCCAACCCAGGTTCGATTTGGGGCCGCCACGTTAAAATTCTGGTTGAGCAGGTTCGGTGCTACCGGCAGATTGTGTTTGGAGTTGGTCGTTGCCTTGAATTTCCTTTTTACTCGGGAACGGATCCCGGCCTTGCGCATGATTCGGGCAATGCGGTTTTTCCCGCAACGAATACCTGCCTCGGTTAGATCACGGTGGATTTTCGGCGCCCCCAAGATGCTATGACTGGCTGCATGCAGTACCTGGGTAAGATTATGGAAATCCTGGATAGTAATGATTTCCGCAAGGGGGCGATTCATCATCCCTATACGGCATATCTCATATTATCAAATCCCACGTTAAACCCCAGACAAAGGAGTTCTCAGGAGGGTGTGCTGCAGGGGGATGTCCCCAGCCCGATAAATCCGCCGAAAGGATGCAGGTTCCATCCCCGCTGCCCTTTTTTCAAAGAGATATGCCGGCAAAAGGATCCTCCACTTCTGGAAACCGATACAGATCATTTTGTAAAATGTCACTTCCCGGATCGTGTTGAGCGCAAGTTGCAGCATCTTTTAAAAAGAAAACTTGAGATGTATAGGATCTGTTTTGATTAAGATGGATGTAACAGGTTGTTGAAAAAAGCACCCTGGAATCCTTGAATCCTAATTGGTGCCCATCCATAAATGGCCCTTTTGCCCAATCTTCCGCCTTCGCTATGGCTACGGCGTGACAAGCTGCGTCAGGCTCAGATTTTAATCCTCGAAATACTTCAATGTATACTAATTGAAAAACATTCGAACTGAAGTCTTCGCCTGAAGAATCGGGTTTCTCTCACTCCCCAAAGGGGACAAACAAGAGACCCAATTCGTGGAAAGAACACGGTGTCAAACATGAGGAGGTTGTATGGTGGATATTCTGATTCGGAACGGCGTGGTGGTGGATGGTTCAGGTGCTGCCCGGTATCGCGCGGATGTAGCAATAGAGAGGGATAGTATTGTTGATGTGGGCCCTATGGCGGATGCAAATGCGGAGGTGGTGATTGATGCATCCGGCTGCGTTGTGGCGCCGGGCTTCGTGGATATGCATTCACATGCGGATTTTTCTTTACCCATGTGTCCTACAGCCGACAGCTTGGTGCATCAGGGCATTACAACCGTCGTCGTCGGACAATGCGGGGCATCGCCAGCCCCGCTGCTTGACGATACTCGCGGACAGGTAACAGAAATGATGGAGAGCAAAGATATGCCGGTGCCCTGGGAGCAATGGGCAAGCTTCGGCGGTTATCTTACATACCTGGCTCGTATAGGTACATCGGTAAACGTTGTGCCCCTGGTCGGACAAGGGACCGTGCGATCGGCAATAATGGCTTTCAGTTCTGAGCCGGCGGACCACGAGCAGATAACCCGGATGCAGTCTGAAATCGTAAAAGCAATGGACGAGGGTGCCATTGGCGTCAGCACCGGCCTCATCTATCCGCCGGGTTCATATGCCTCTACTGAAGAATTGATAGCCGTCACCCACCCGGTCGGGAAACGCGGAGGCTTTTACTTCAGCCATATCAGGGGTGAAGGTGACACGTTGCTTGAAGCCGTCGCTGAAGCCATTCGTATCGGACGGGAAACCGGCGCTGCGGTGCAGATCAGTCACTTCAAGGCCGTAGGACGGGAAAACTGGGGAAAGTCCGCCCAAGCCTTGGAGCTGATTGACCGTGCCAGGTCAGAGGGATTGGATATTGCGATCGACATGTATCCTTACTTGGCCGGTAATACGGGCCTGCTGGCCCTGCTTCCCGAGTGGGCGCAGGAAGGCGGCAAAACGGTCATCTTGAAACGTCTGAAGGACCGTGTAACCCGTCAAAAGATGGGCGACCATATGATGACCGGCACCAGCGGTCTTGGGCACAAGATTGAATGGGACAAAGTGGTTATCAGCAGCTCACCCATGAACCGAGACTATGAGGGCCGTAACATTGCCGATCTCGCCGCCGAGGTCGCCAAGTCACCCCACGAGTGGGTTCTTGATACCCTGTTGGAGACGGATCTTGATGCGAGTATCATCATTTTTTCAATGTCCGAGGATAATCGAAGGGCGGAGTTGTCTCATCCCGGGATGATGATCGGCACCGACGGATTCGGTATGCCTATGGATGGGTCCCGATCCATGGGAATGCCGCATCCTCGCAGCTATGGCACATTTCCGCGCGTGTTGGGGTATTATGTCCGTGAGCATAATGTCATTTCGTTGGAAGAAGCGGTTCTCAAGATGACCGGCCTTCCGGCCCGAAGGCTTCGATGGACGGACCGCGGCCTCGTTAAGAAGGGCTATAAGGCTGACCTTGTTGTCTTTGATCCAAACAATGTAACCGACCGGGCGACCTATGAGGATCCTGTCCAGTATCCTATAGGTATCTCACACGTTATTATTAACGGCAAACTGGTGATTCATGATAACATACACACACAGGCACGGCCGGGGTGTGTGATCGGGAGACGGTAAAACAGGTAGGGTAGGGGAATTTTCCCATGATAAAACGAGACCTTAAGTGCAGTAGCTTTTCAACAGCCTGCTGAAATGAAAACGAGGGAAATGATGGGTGTTTATAAATTGGAAAACATGACCTGGCCTGAAATCCGCTCTGAGATAGACAGGGGGCGGGACACTGTTGTTGTCTGTTTTGGTTCTAACGAACAGCATGGAAGGCATTTACCTACAGGCACGGACGCCATTGTGGCCGACAGGATTGGATTGGGCCTTGCAGAACGACTTGGGGCTTTTCTGGCTCCGACCTATCGAGTAGGATGTTCCAGACATCATATGGCCTTTGCCGGTACTATTACTCTGGAAGAGGAGACCTTTAAACAAGTGGTTATTGATACGGTGAGGAGCCTGTTGCATCACGGTTTTAAAAAGATCGTGCTCGTACCGACCCATGGCGGGAATTTCAAACCACTGGGCGATGCGATGGAACAACTGGAAGTAGAGGAAGATGCAAAGGTAATCGCTTACACTGACCTCGACGGCCTGATGGAAAACGCATTCGAGCAGGCGAGCGCAAAGGGGATAACCGAGGGTCAAGCCGGGATACATAGCGGCGAGTGGGAGACCTCTTTGATGCTCGAAATAGCGCCTGAACTCGTAAAAATGAATGAAGCAGTGGCAGGTAATCTGGACGAATTGGCGGAGATCAAAGAAAAATTGCACCAAGGTACTCACCTTGTGGATGAGAATGGAGTAATCGGGGACCCCAGGCTGGCCACGGCCGAAAAGGGCCGGGATTATCTGGAGGCGACAATCGATTTAATATGCAGAAAGATCAAAGAATCGTTTTAACCCACAAGCATAAGGTGAGCGGACGGGCAGACTTTTTCGATGTCGGATCGGCTGGGGGTTTTCTTTCTAATGGGAATTTCCGAATGGCCGGTGATGTGTTGTTTTGCAGTTTGAAACGGTGTCAAGGAAGGGAGCATGATGAATTTCGATGACTCTGCGTCGGTCATTGACCAATTAAAGGAAAAGAAACCGTTATTGTGGATCAATTCCGACCTGGCGCGGGCCGGCGAAGTGTTGCCCGGCCTGAAGATCGGGATCGACCGGATTCAAGATGCGGCCGATCGCTTGGAGCGTTTTGCGCCCCTGTTGGTCGACTTGTTTCCCGAACTCAAAGACAGCGGAGGAATCATTGAATCCGATCTGGTTCATATACCGGCCATGGGCGAAAGCTTATGTCAAGCAAGTGGAATCGACCAGGGAGGCGCCTTTTGGGTGAAAGCGGACCATGCCCTGCCGGTGGCCGGCTCGGTCAAGGCCAGGGGCGGGATCTATGAGGTGCTGTTACTGGCTGAAAACCTTGCCTTGGAAAACGGGTTGATTTCCGTCGAGCAAGACTACTCGGCCTTGCGCAGCGAACAGGCCAGGCGGCTTTTCGGACGATACACCGTATCCGTGGGCAGCACCGGAAACTTGGGATTGAGTATCGGCGTGATGGCGGCGGCCCTGGGATTCAAAGCCGTTGTGCACATGTCGGCGGAAGCCAAGGCATGGAAAAAGAAGCACTTGCGCGACCGAGGTGTGGAGGTGGTTGAGCACGCTTCAGACTACTCTTCTGCGGTTTCAGCAGGCCGGGAAATGACATTGTCTGATCCGTACGGATATTTTGTCGATGATGAAAGATCGGAGGCGCTTTTCCTGGGGTACAGCGTCGCCGCCTTGAGGCTGAAGGAGCAGCTTGAGCAATTGCAGATCGTTGTCGATCAGCGTCACCCTTTGTTTGTTTATCTGCCCTGCGGAGTAGGCGGAGCTCCCGGTGGCATCACTTTCGGGCTGAAGCACATTTTTGGCGATAATGTGCATTGTTTTTGGGGGGAACCGGTGCAGGCTCCCTGCATGCTGCTGGGGTTGGCGACCCGGTTCGATTCAAGCACTTTGTCCGTCTACGACATTGGTCTTGATAATTCCACCGAGGCAGATGGACTTGCAGTCAGTAAGGCTTCAACCCTCGTGGTTGACTTGTGCAGCCGGTTGGTATCAGGCATTTTTACCGTGACGGACGACGAGCTGTTTCATTTCCTGTACAAGTTGGACCAAATGGAAAAGATCCGTATAGAGCCCTCAGCCGCCGCCGGCTTTGCCGGCCCGGGCTTCCTGCTGGCCTCCGATGCCGGGAAGGGATATTTGACTCGACACGGACTGACCGGGCAAATGGCCATGGCAAATCATATTGTGTGGACGACAGGCGGTCGCTTTGTTCCCGAAGAGGAATTTTCGGGTTTTTTACAACGCGGTTCAGCGGTCGGGATGGATTGTCCTAGTGAAAAAAGTCGATAAAACCTGCGGGCTGAGGATCGCTGCCCTTTGCTTCCGGTTGAAAAGGTTTAGACTTTTTCTCTTGTGCGGTAAAAAAATATTTAAATGCCAAGCGGCAGAGGCACCATACATTGAAGTATTTCGAGGATTAAACTACTATCGGCTGAAGCCGTAAGCTTAGGGGCCAAGGGGTCGAGGGTTCAAGGGGTCAAGTGAAAAACATCTTTCTTTAAATCCCGGTTTCTCACTCGAACCCTGGGCCCCTTGAATCCTTGTACCCTACTAAAAAAACGATCCAACTAAAGTTTTCGCCTGGAAAGTCCAAGGTTCTCCCATTCACAGACTGGGACATTAAACCCAAATTATGCGCTAATGATGAAATTGATCTTTATTACAATATGTTAAAGTATTTTGACAGCACCCGATAGGTGAAGGGGAAAGGGATGTTCCCTCCGCTACGTTCGCTACGCCGTCCATGGCTCTGCTTACTGCCGATTTTGGCTCTTCCGCTCTCCCTGCCTGCGGCAGGCAGGCTGCTCCAGAGCCAAAATAGGCCGCTCCTGGGAAAATCCTTTTACCCTTCCTTGGACAGGCGTTCACGCATAATTTGGATTAAAATCTGAGCCTGACGCAGCTTGTCACGCCGTAGCCATAGCGAAGGCGGAAGATTGGGGAAAAGGGCCATTTATGGATGGGCACTTACTGGCAGTTTTGATCTTTCCACGTTTGCTTGAATATACGGATCCAATTTTCGTGAGAAATTTTTACTAGAGCTTCATCATCGAATCCTGCCTTTTCCAAGGCTGACATAAGTTTTGGCAGCCCGGCGACATCTTTTAGATCTTTGGGAATGGTGGCGCCGTCAAAATCTGATCCAAAGGCCACATGATCGATGCCGATCTTGTCTGCGACATAGCAAATGTGGCGGACAATTTCATGGATCGGGGTATCGGGATTCAGCCTTCCATCAGCTCGCAGGAAGCCGACATGGAAGTTTATTCCAACGACTCCTCCGGATTCACCCACGGCATCCAGTTGTTTGTCGGTAAGATTTCGCGAGGAGGGACAGATGGCATGGACGCCGGTATGTGTCACCACAAGAGGGGCCTGAGTGATCCGTGCGGTGTCCCAAAATCCCTGCTCGTTTATGTGCGCCAGGTCCACAATGATTCCAAGACTATTACAGGCCTTCACGAGACGGACACCTATATCGGTCAAACCCGGACCTGTATCCGGTGATTGGGGAAATTTGAAGGGAACACCGAAACCGAAGGCGTTTGAACGGCTCCAGGTTATGCCGACTGAACGGAGACCTGCCTCGGCAAAGACGTAAAGGGCATTTAATTTGATTTTCCCATTTGACTCGTCCGCCAATCGGAAGAGGGCCGCCATTTCAATGATAGTCATCTCCAGGGCCCGGGCAGGGTTGACCGGCTTTGTAAGAGGGATATCGTAGGAAATCCCATTGTCATTGAGATTCGCGCCGGGATGTTCCGGAGGCTCATCATCCGATGGAACGAACACCGCGAAAAAGCCGCCTCCGAACCCCCCATGCTTTATCCGCGGGAGATCAAGATGGTTCTTGCCGCCTCCATTGAGAAATGCTTTGTGACCTTTGTACCCGGAGAGATATAGTTTTATGAGGGAATCATTGTGTCCGTCGAGTATCGGGGGGTATCTCCTGATAGTCATGTGAGACCTCGCGTTAAAGGAATTTGGTTAATGTCCCATTTGGGGAATAAGAGAAGCCTGGGCTTTACGGGCGAAGACTTCAGTTCGATCGTTTTTTGACCAAGGTTCAAGGATTCAAAGGGTCCGGGGTTCGCGTGAGAAACCGGGATTTAAAGAAAGATGTTTTTCACTTGACCCCTTGAACCCTCGACCCCTTGGCCCCTAACCTTACGGCTTCAGCCGATAGTAGTTTACTCTGAAAAGTGCTGTAAACACAATTTCTTGACTATAAACAGACTCCATGGTATTACCATTCTCATGCTAGATATCTATCATGTCCAATAATGAATTTTATTGTTATCGGAGAAAAACCGACTTTACGCCCAAAATATGGCTTTGCCACTGCGATTTTTTTAATTTTGCGGACGGCAAAGCTATTTTTTTCATCGATTTTTTCGAACTGGGTTTCAAGAGGTCACAAACCGCAACCTGTAACAGCAAGTGAATTCATGCTAGTATTAGGTTAGTGCCGATCCATAAATGAAAATTTTTGCGGCAAGGTCAAGGAGACCAGGGACCCGCCAATAGGAATGGGGTGTTCGAGTCTTACGAGGATAAATCAAAAGATTTCGCGCAGGCGTACTCCAGTACGCCACATCTGGCTGCACCTTTATGTTGTGTCGGCACGCTGGGGTGCCTGGCACAAGCAGGCGTCCGAGATCGTGCAAAAAGGCCATTTATGGAGGGGCACTGATTGACGATGAATTGAACGACACATAGAGGCTGGAAAATGTCAAAAAAACTCCCTTTTAAACAAGTTAAGAGGGCACATCTTTATGAGGAAGTCGCCAACCAGATTAAGATGGCCATCTTTGACGGTGTTTTGGAACCTGGAGACAGTCTGCCTTCAGAGCGCGAACTGGCGGAAATGTTCGGCGTCGGCCGTCCGACAATAAGAGAAGCGCTTAGGATTCTTCATCTTATGGGTCTTATCGAAATCAATCGCGGTATTCGCGGCTCAACAGTCCGGGAGATAAAGCTGACACAATATCTCGAGACCCTCCGCGAGCATTTATCCTACCTGATTAATGTGGATGATCAATCCATTCAAAATCTCTGGGAAGTGAGAAAATATGTTGAACTGGGCATTGCTCATTCGGCAGCCCGCAACGCAACTGAAGAGGATTTCGAGGAACTGGAACGATTAATCAAGGAAATGGAGGCATGCGGTACAGACACACATGCCTATTTCCCTTTTGCCACCGAATTCCACAAGAAAATTGCCTTGGCTTCAGGTAACAGCATCTTTTATATTATTTGGAGCATGTTTCACGACATCCTGCTTAAGGGTTATATGCCCCATCTGGATGATCTCTTTCCCAACGGACCTCAGGGCCTATTGAGGTCCAACCGCATCCTCCTTGCGGCTATCAAGTCCGGTGACCCTTCTGAAATCGAAAGAGCCATTCAGATTCACGCCGAAGAGGAGCGCCTTTTCCCGACCGATAAATTTATTAAAAACGGACGGGACCGCATGGGGAAAGTGTAGCAGATGCGATTGATGAAAGTTTTGCTCCTTGGTACATAACCACATCTTTGTCGGTTTCGCCCTAAGACAATAAATTGAAATGGCAAGGGGCCGGAGAGGTTCCGGCCCCCATCTGTTTTTAAAAGATGAGACCTTTGAAAAACGTTTAATTTTGTTCAAGGTCAAGGAAGGCGAAAATTTTAACCATCCCGCTTGGGATGCCAAGCGGGACAGGCATCCATACATTGAAGTATTTCGAGGATTAAAATTTGAGCCTGACGCCGAGATTGGGCAAAAGGGAGCATTTTTCAAAGGTCTCAAGATGTGGTTAGAAACCAGCTTGGCTTGTATCTCCATGATCTTGTGCAGGTTCAGGCCCAGGGCTGATGTGAATATTATATTTCTTCCATTATGTTCTTTGGTGTTCTTATGGTAGTAAAGATGTCAAGGACGTAATTTCTCCTGCTTTCCTTGTCGAGGCGCTTTGCGAGTTCTTGATGATAATAGGATCCAATGCCGTAAATATATTGATACGTCCTTGAGAGAGGCTCTGAAGCCCGTCTCCCCAAGTCTTTCAGAATAAAATCCTTATCCAGATTCGGTAGATATTTTTCCATGTATTTATAAACATCTTCCGGATCTTCACCTTCGTTTATCATTATGTGCGCGTTTGATGAAACCATGTGCCTGAGATTGTTGACGTGGAGAAAAAGCCTGCCGTGCATCGAAAAGGGGTCGCCGGGGAAAAAGTAGTAGAGAGTTTGTGCGATTCCCTCGGATACGAATTGTTCGGGTGTGAATAATGAAGTAAGTCCGGCAAAGGGGGGCATATGGTGATTTTCAATCCGACGCCTCCAGGAGAGAGACTGCAAGGCATGGCAACAGATTTCATGAAAAACGAAAAACTCCGTAGACCCCTTCCTCCACTTTTTCATCTGAACGGGATGAATATTGAATCTTAACAGGATATCGCCTTTGGAATCAGTGAGTATCCAGTTCATCCAAAAGGCTTCTTCCCGGAAGAATTCGATTTTATAACTGGGTGTCACATCCAGGCCAAGCCAATCCAGAATCATCGGAACGAGTTTTTTCTCCAATGCGTTGAACGATGAAATGATTTCATCTTTATCCCTGAAACAGGTCTCCTTTTCAAGGGCCTCGAATCCCTGTTTTGAATATTCATACCCGAGTTCAGCCATGGATCGCCCGGCCTTTTCTTGTTCTTCTTCAAGCCTGTTCCGGGGAATGGGGACGGGTTTGACTCCCATCGTATTTTGGACATATTCAGCGAATGGAATTTGTTTGCCCATGAGGGCATCCAAATAATTTAAGGCACCTTTAAGTTTTTCCTTTATAAACGTGTCCTGGTGCTCATAGGCTTCATACTCTTCAATGATCCTGTTGAGGTTTTCCCTGACCTCTCGGCGGCTGGTGAACATCCCTGGAAACCTGTCTCCTTGCCGGATAAGATCAAAATCAATAATTGATGTTTTTCCTTCCTCTTCCAAGCGGTGCCACCGGTAATATAGCGAAACCATTTTATCGTAAATATCCATAATTACCCTTGACCAAGATAAATATCGGCAGCTAGAGAAAGTATTCCTGATGAATCATTTTTCCCGTATCCCCGTGGAAAAACATGACCAGGTCACCCCTTGGGGCAGTATATAGCGATTTTTAGGTAGACTTGGCAACTGCATAATATGGGCTCAATATGGAGTTGCACCTGCGCCTACCAGCATTCTTAAGGGAAACCGAATTTCAATGGCTTCTTCGGGGCAATCCTGACGGCAGGATCCGCAGTGCCAGCATTCATCCGGATATTTCACATAGGGTCTTTGTTCTTTCTCGTCCATGTAAATGACGTCAAGGGGGCAGGAGTCCTCACAGGTCCCGCAACCCACACACATATCTTCATTAATCACTGGAGGCATTGATTCCTTACTCTCCTTTCATTCGACTTTGCCGGGACACCCTGTAGTCTGTTACAGGGAGGAATGGCTGGGTGAGTGCACTGAAGCGCTTTTGTGCAAAGGCGGGTTTGCTTCCATCATAATTCCGCTCAAGTTAAACCACTGCCTGCAGCGGAGAGCTTCATTTATACTTAATAGGGAAAAATACGGTCCGCACCTTTTCCCCGTCCTCTATCCTCACCGTGACCTGACCGAGCCACCGGTTGTCGTCGGTTTCTGGAAAGTCGAGGCGATTATGGCACAGGCCGAAACGGCTCTCCTTTCGGAACAGGGCCGCTGAAATCATGCAACGGGCCACCGTGAGCATATTGTATACCTCCTGGGTCCGACAAAGATCATGGTAGGATGCCGCCCCGACACGATCTTTCCAGTCTTCCAGGAGGTCCAGGTTGTTTAAGGCCTTTTCCATGGTCCAGGCGGAACGGGTGGGCCCCATGCCCTCTGCCAGGGTCCGTTGGAGCACATCCTCGAATTCCTGCCATGAAACAGAACGAGATTCGGCCATGGGGGCGAATATCCGCTCTCGGATCTCCCGTACCCGGTTTTTCGGCAAAGGGATCTCCTTGCCTGTCTTTTTGCCGGCATACCGGGCCGATGTTTTTCCGGAATGAATCCCTCCGGTCACCGCCATGTGCAGGCTCCGACACTGATCCGCGGAATTGCCTGCAGAAAAAAGTCCGGGAACCGTGGTCTCGCAGTCCGGTCCGATCTTGATACCGCTTCCGCACACCTCGTTTGGGCCGCCTTGCATCCCTTCGGATGTGGCTATCTCCATAAGGTCCCTGCTTAGATCAATCCCTTTTTGCTCCAGGAAATCACCATACGTATCCTTGTCATAACTCAATGTTGTCACCAGATGCTTCAGGGACTCCGGATCGATATGTCGGCAATCTACGTAAACGGGTCCTCGGTGGGCCTTCAACTCACCCAGTACCCCTTGGACCAGTGTGTACCTGGGTCCTTTCATGCCCAGGGGATGATATCTCTTCATGAACTCTTCCCCGGCCCCATTCACCAGTTTGGCTCCCATCCCCACGAGGGCGTTGAGACCCGGGGCACTGAAACCGCGGGGTACCAGAGTCATTCGAAGGTACTCAACGTTGGCCAGCTCAGCACCGGCCCTGAGAGCCATGGCCTCCCCATCCCCTGTATTGGCCGGACACATCCAGCAATTGAAGCTCAGTCCGGTCGGGTTCTGGAACAAGCGGTTGGTCCCTCCTGTAAGCATGATAACGGCCTTGGCCTGAACCACATAAAAGGTTCCCTTACGAATATCAAACCCCGCTGCACCGCACACTTCACCATCGTAGACCAGAAGGTCTGAGGTCACCACCCGTTCCAGTACCGTGCATCCGGCACGTTTGACCGCCCTGGTCAACAAAGGCTTTAATCTCTTGCCGTTGAAATTGATCCACCAGGGTCCGGGTTGACCAAAGGACTGTGTACGGAAAAAGCTTCCATCGGGTCTTCGGAGTGTGCAACCGATGTCATCAAAGCGTTTGATGGCCGTTTCAAGCTCGTCGCAATAAACTTTTTCAACCACCGAGAGATCGGCGGCTCCCCGGGCGCTTTTGGCCGTGAACTCAAGATAGGCCTCCCGTGTATCCCACTCCGGCCCCGTATTCAGGTAGGCGCAGAAGTGATCAATGCCTCCGGCAGCATGCCCACTTCTTTTGATCACGGCCTTGTCCATAATAACAACATCCTGTCCAGCTTCACGGGCGCTCAGGGCGGCATTCAGTCCTGCCACCCCTCCACCGATGATAAGAACGTCTGTCTTCAAATATTGATCTTCCATTTCTTCCTCTCTCTTGAGCCGAGGTCTATCGATGGGATATTCCAGGGTGTCCGACCCTCA
Organism: Deltaproteobacteria bacterium; assembly: GCA_019310525.1. NCBI lineage: Bacteria > Pseudomonadati > Myxococcota > Myxococcia > Deltaproteobacteria bacterium. Next base: position 11,979 of record JAFDEE010000115.1, read on the forward strand.
GCCGGACCAAGTCCAGGCCGAGGGTGGACTGCCCTTTTACCTGGGGCTTGTTGCAGGTTTCTTTATCAACCCCAGTTTTTTCAAGACCTCGGTCTCCTCGGGCCAGCTTTTCTCCAGAAAATCCTTGTACTCTTTGCTTCCAAGATTTGTGATAACCATAGCGTACTGCTTGAGGATTTTTTTGAATTTTTCGGTCTGGGCCACTTTCATAAAAGTGGCCTCCAGTTTTTTGACGATCTCAGGGGCCATGCCGGCAGGTCCGAAGATCGAGAAAAGGGTGTTGTTGTACCAGCTATAACCCAGTTCCGGGAAGGCAGGCACATCCGGGAATTCTTCCATTCTTTCCTTTGTTTGAACGGCAAGTATTCGAACTTTCCCTGATTTTACCATGCCCACGAACTGGGGCCCTGCGGAGCATGCATCCACATGTCCTCCCAGAAGAGCTGTTAATGCAGGCATGGTGCCCTTGTAAGGTATATGGATCCACCGGATCCCTTCCTGGACCTTCACCATCTCCATGGCCATATGCATGAAACTCCCGGCCCCGGCCGTACTGTATTTCACCTTGCCCGGGTTTTTCCGGGCGTATTCAACAAGTTCTTTGAATGTCTTCCATGGTGCATCCGTTTTTACAACCACGGCCGAAGGCGGTTGTGCATAGGCGAATATGGGTGTAAAGCTCTTGAGGGGGAAATAGGGCACTTTTCGCCTCTGGGGTACCCGGACGATCGCGGTACTCGTGGCACCCGCCAGGGTGTATCCGTCCGGGGAGGCGCCTTTCAACACAGCCAGGGCCACGCTGCCTCCTCCCCCCGGCCTGTTCTCGATGATAACGGGTTGACCCAGAATCTTTTCCGCACCAGCGGCCAGGGCCCGGACGGTCGTGTCCACTGATCCCCCTGCGGCAAAGGCGACCAGAATGGTAATCGGTTTATCGGGATATTCCGCGAAGGCCCTTGGAGGGACAAGAAAGAGAGCTGAAACACAGATAAGAGCGACCAGAAAAATCCCTAATCTAGTTTTCCTTGCTAAGCACATTTCGCATCCTCCTGTTTTATGAATTTGGACGCAGCCCTCCCTTTCAACTGGCTGCGAATAATCCCGATAATCGACAGTACCGTCATGATAAGAAAGACAAGGGCGATAGGCCGGGTGACAAAAATAGACAGGGACCCCCCGGAGAGAAGTAGTGACTGACGGACGGCTGTCTCACCGATCGGACTCAGAATAAAGGCAATGAGAAGCGGTGCCGTGGCAAATCCGAATTTGAGCATGAAAAAGCCGAGAATCCCGAAAAAAACCATGGTCCCTACATCAAACATGGAATGATTGATGGCATATGCGCCCACCACACAAAAGATCAGAACCACGGGGAAAAGGTAACCTCTGGGCACCTTGCTCAGATAGGCCGCATACTTCATAAACAGGCTGCCGATAATGAAATATACGATGTCGCAGATAATAAAGCCCAGGAATATGGCATAGATCATGTGGGCGTGATCTTTGAAGAGCAGCGGGCCGGGGATCAATCCCTGGATCATAAAGGCCCCCATGATGACTGCAGTAATGATGTCTCCGGGGATTCCCATGGTCAGGAGAGGGATGAAGGTAGCTCCAACCACTGCACTGTTCCCCGATTCAGAGGCCGCGATACCTTCAAGGGATCCATTGCCGAATTTCTCGGGATTTTTTGACGCGCGTCTGGCCTGCCCATAACTGATGAAAGAGGCGATGCCCGTTCCGATCCCAGGTATAATTCCGATAACCGTGCCTATAAAAGTTCCACGAAGTATAGTTCGCACACATCCCCTGAATTCGGCCCAGGAGACACGGTTGTCCGAGGGGTTGCTTGAGTGCCTGATCACGAACCGATCCGCCCGAGTCCTGGACTTCTTGCCCAATTGAAGGAATACCTCTGACAGAGCAAAGAGACCTATAAGCAAGGGAATCAGGGATATCCCGCTGTCCAGATCCACCACGTTGAAGGTCAGCCGGCGGGTGGTCATGACCGGATCAAGTCCTACCGTGGCGAGGAGCAATCCAAAGGCCCCTGAAATCAAGCCCTTAATGATTGATTTGCCAGCAACGCCGGCCACAACGGTAAGGGAGAAGATGATCAGCATGGAGATTTCAGGCGGTCCGAAGCGAAGCGCCACCGCTGCCAGCGGTGCGGCCACAGCGATAAGGATGATGTCCGAGCCTAAATCTGCAAGGGTGGAGGCGTATTTGGCCATTTTCAACGCTTTTACGCCCTTGCCCTGCTGCGTCATGGTATACCCGTCCAGCACAGTACAGGCAGAAGCGGGTGTTCCGGGCGTGTTCAGTAGAATGGCTGTAATGGAACCCCCGAAGATGCCCCCCTTGTATGCTCCTACCATGAGCATGATGGAGGTCACAAAATCCATATCAAAGGTTATGGGCAGGATCAGGGCGACAGCCATTGTCGCGGTAAGCCCGGGCACCGAACCCACCACCAATCCCAGGAATGAGCCCACAACTATGGCCAGAATGTGCTGCCAGGTGAGGATGATATGAAGTCCGGTGGCGAAGTTCTCCAACATGGTCAAAT
>JAFDEE010000116.1 GCA_019310525.1 Deltaproteobacteria bacterium
CGAATCAGTGTCTATCCATAAAGCAGGCAATTTTGTTCAAGGTCAAGGAAGGCGAAGATTTTAACCGCAGGAATACATATTGAAGTATTTTGAGGATTAAAATCTGAGCCTGACCTGTCTGCCGTGCCTGCCTGTCCCGTCGGAACGGCAGATAGGCCCGGCACAGGCAGGCGCAGAGATTGGGGAAAAGGGGCATTTATGGATGGACACTAATCAAGTATCCGGTGTTTTTCAACCTTGATCCTCCTTGAAGGACAAAAAAACATCTGAACTTCGGGAATATTTTATTTCATGCGCTTGGATGCTTACCAAAGTGCAAAAGAAGAGATCAAGAGGTCGGCGGATATCGTCGAACTGGTTGGGCAATATGTACAACTAAAGCGGGGGGGGCGGAACTTTATCGGTCTCTGTCCTTTTCACTCGGAAAAGGACCCTTCATTCACCGTCAATCCTGAACGACAAATTTTTCATTGTTTCGGATGTAAAAAGGGTGGAGACATTTTCGCCTTTTGGATGGAATACCACAAGGTCTCCTTCCCTCAGGCCGTAAAAGATCTGGCCGAAAGGTACCATGTGGCCTTGCCGGAAAAACCCATGAGTTCTTACCAGAGGGAAAAAAAGGCCCAGAGGGATTCCCTTTATGACCTGAATGAACAGGCGGCCCAATATTACCAGGCCATATTGAAAGAGGCTCCGGAAGGGGCCCACGGCCGGAAATACCTTGATCAGAGGGGAATTTCCAAGGATTTGGTCATCGAATTCAGGATCGGGTACGCCACGGGAGAATGGAACGGGTTGACGCGGAGACTTCTTGCCCAGGGCGTGAATATGGACACTGCAGTTCAAGCCGGCCTGGTGATCCCTAAAAAAAGCGGCGGGTATTACGATCGGTTCCGGGGGCGGATTGTCTTTCCAATCCTGGACATGAAAAAAAGGGTGCTCGGGTTCGGAGCAAGAGTCCTGGATGACTCCTTGCCCAAGTACCTGAATTCTCCGGAAAGTCCTATCTTCCACAAGGGGAAGGCCCTCTATGGGATCCACGCCGCGTACCCGGCCATTCGAGAAAGCGGGAGCGCCGTTATCGTAGAGGGTTATACGGATGTCCTGGCCCTTCGGAAACATGGATTTAACGGAGCCGTTGCCACTCTTGGAACCGCTTTGACCCGAGATCACATCAGGATGCTTAAGGGATACGCCAGGGAGGCAGTTGTGGTTTTCGACGCGGACACAGCCGGCAAGCATGCCGCCCTCCGGAGTCTTCCCCTCTTCCTGGACGAAGGTTTTCCCGCCAGGGTGTTGGTTCTTCCGGAAGGGGAAGATCCCGACAGTTATGTGCATAAGAACGGGCTGGATGGATTCCTGAAACTACTGGAGAGGGCTGTACCCCTTTTCGATTTTGTTATCGAGCTGAACCTGACCCAGGCGGGGGATCAGATTGAATACAGGGTACAAGCGCTCAAGGAAATGTTCCCTATCCTCTCAAACTTGAAAAACGAGGCCCAACGATCGCTCTATATCAGGCGAATGGCCGAAAAATCGGGAGTGGAGGAAAGGGCACTGGGAGTGGAATTCGGAAAATTCCTATCCTATTCAAGGGACATTCGCGGGAGAGAGGCAACGGAGATTCAACCCGATCCCTGTGACCGACTCAAGGGCCTGGACGACCATTATCTGCTAAATCTCCTGGTCCATCATCCTCACACAGTACCCCGACTCTTGAATTGCCGTTTGCTCTTGTCCAACCCCGCAGTCATTGAAATCTTTCAGGTCGTTGCGGAAATCCTTGAGCGGGAAGGTGATTTCTCATCCGACCTTGTTCGGGAAAAATTGCATGGAGATGAGGCCAAGGCCCTTTTGAGGGAGACAGAACTGGAACCCTCATTCTTCCCCGAACACATGGTGGAACAGGCTCTCAAGGACTTCGAAAATAAAGTCTTCAAGGCTGAAATGGCGGCCATAAAGAAAAGCGCCAGAGAAAAATCCGACCTGGCGGAATTAAACCGATTGCTGGCCGCCAAGAGACGCCTTGAAGACCGGGTTTTTTAAAGATATAGAACACCTTTCGGGAGGTTAGAACATGACCAACGACTCGGATATGGTGAATTTGAAACGTCTGATAGATATCGGCAAAGACAAAGGTTACATCACATACGAAGAACTGAACGATGATTTGCCCGACGATATCGTCTCTTCTGAATATATCGATGACCTGATGATGATGTTCGAAGAGCTGGATATCATGGTGATCGATGAGGCATCAAAGGAGGAAATCGAAAAATCCAAGAAGATCAAAAAACGTCAAGAAAAAATCCCGGAAAAAGGGATCTATCGAGCTGAACTGGCGGACAGCGGGACAAGGGTTTCTGATCCCGTCAAGATGTATCTGAAGGAGATGGGTTGTATTTCACTGCTTACCCGTGAAGGCGAAGTGGAAATAGCCAAACGTATAGAAGCCGGTGAGAAGGAGGCCCTTCATGCACTTCTGGAATGTTGCGTAGGGGTCGAATATATCATCGATCTGGGGGAGAAACTCAAGAAGGGTGAAATCAAGCTCAAGGACGTCATCAATGATCTTGAAGATGAAGACGGGCCTTCGCAGGCAGGGGAAAAGCGACAGTCTGTTCTTAATCTTATTGAAGAAATCAAGGATCTGTATCTGGAACAGTGCAGGGCCAAACAGGAGATGATGAAAAAACGTTGCACCGCAGCGAGGAAAAAGAAGCTGAGGCCCCAAATACAGGAAATCCAGGCGAAGATCATGGAGCTTATTGGATCCTTCAAGCTGGAAAAAAACCAACTCGATCGTATGGTGGAAAGACTCAGAGAGATGGTGTCCATCATCGATGAGGCCGAAAAGGATATTGCCGACTGTATGCTCCAGGCGGGTGGGAAGCCCATTTCCTACCTGAAAAAATGCATAGCCCAAATTCCCAAGACTGCAGGGGATGAAGACCTTGTCTCTCCGCTCAACATGAAGAAGTCCGAATTGCTGGCCCTCAAGGAAAAGGTGGATCGAGCCCAGAAACGAATAAAGGAGATCAGGGATCGGACCAATATGGGCAACAGGGAACTCCGGGATACCCTTAAGAGGGTGGAGGCCAGCCTGGAAAGTTCCAAAAAGGCCAAATGCGAACTGATCGAGGCCAATCTAAGGCTTGTTGTGAGTATCGCCAAGAAATATACCAACCGGGGACTTCAATTCTTGGATCTCATCCAAGAGGGCAACATCGGTCTGATGAAGGCCGTGGATAAATTCGAGTATCAGAGGGGTTATAAATTCAGCACTTATGCGACCTGGTGGATCAGGCAGGCCATTACGAGGGCTATCGCCGATCAGGCCAGGACGATCCGTATCCCCGTCCATATGATCGAGACCATCAACAAGCTGATTCGGACCTCCCGATACCTCGTACAGGAACATGGCAGGGAACCGACTCCTGAGGAAATCGCCGAGAAGATGGAATTTCCTCTTGAAAAGGTACGAAAGGTTTTGAAAATCGCCAAGGAACCCATCTCCCTGGAAACCCCCATCGGTGAAGAAGAGGACAGTCACCTTGGAGATTTCATAGAGGACAAGAAAATCATGTCTCCCGGGGACGCGGTAATCAATCACAACCTAGGGGAGCAGACCCGAAAAGTTCTCACCACCCTCACACCAAGGGAGGAAAAGGTGCTGCGGATGCGTTTCGGAATAGGGGAAAAATCCGATCATACCCTTGAGGAAGTGGGCCGTGACTTCAACGTAACCAGAGAGAGGATTCGACAGATTGAGGCCAAGGCCCTCAGAAAACTCAGACATCCCAGCAGGAGCAAGAAGCTACGAAGCTTCATCGAGCAATAGGGGTTTTCGGGCAAGGGGATTTCCCTTGACAAAAAGGCCTTCAACTTGCATGCTAAACAATGCACTTTGAGAATATGGAGGTTGGGCCTATAGCTCAGCTGGAAGAGCCACCGGCTCATAACCGGTAGGTCCCTGGTTCGAATCCAGGTGGGCCCACCAAAGATTTGCTGACAATTATGAACGCGGGATCGTTTCGCTTTTCGCCATTAATCATATGTTATGTCTGACCCCGGAAAGGGCGCACCTGTAAGGGTGCGCCCTTCTGATTTGGCGTGGACAGAATGGGCCTTCCTTTCCCTCACCTTCCGGGAGGCCCGTTTCCCTTTCCATTCAGGGTAAGCCTATGAGGCCGCAGTTGATACAGATCCTGGAACTTCTCGAAGAAATCGCCCCCCCTCGGCTGGCTGAGGAATGGGACAATCCTGGAATGCAGGTAGGATGCCTTTCCCTGGAAATCGACACCATCCTGATAGCCCTGGACCCATCTCTTGAGGCCCTGAAAGATGCATTGAAACAGGGGGCACAATTGCTATTTACGCATCATCCGCTCCTCTTTCGATCCCTGTCTTGCCTGGACGCGGATTCCTATCCGGGTGATGTGATCGCCCTGGCCCTGAAAAACGACATCTCGATCGTGGCCGCCCACACGAATCTGGACGTTGCAAAAGGAGGGATCAACGACCAACTGGCCGAACTCTTCCAATTGACCGATATAGAAATACTCCAGGAACACCGGGATCCACGGATATCCGAGGCAGGCCTGGGAAGAATCGGTTCCCTGCCCCACCCCCTTGCCCTTAAAGACCTGGTACACCGCATTAAAAAAGCACTTAACATCCAACAGGCGCGGGTTACCGGGGATCTGAATCAAAGGATCCATAGGGTGGCCGTAGTGGGTGGATCAGGGGCCGGTCTGCTCTCCTTGGCCTCAAAAAAAGGAGCCGACGTACTGGTTACCGGCGATGTCGGGCATCACCATGCCCGGGAAGCCGAGGCCATTGGAGTGGCCATCGTCGATGGGGGCCACTTTCACACGGAATGGGCGGCATTCATGCGCTTTGCCGGGAGATTAGAGGCCATGTTTAAAGACCGACGCTGGGAAGTGACGATCAAGACCTATGACCGGGAAAGACCGCCACAGTTCCATATTTGAGATCCTTATTGGCTGATACCGGAGTATCCCGCTGCCTCTCCTCGATATTTCCGGCTGAGCGATTCGTCAATCATATAAACATCTTGGTAAGGGAGAAACAGAGTGAAAGAAAAACTCATGACCCTGATTCAAATTCAGGCCTGTGACAGCAGAATCCAGGAAATCATGCGAAAAAAGAGCGAAGCGCCTTTGAGGATTCAACAACTCGAAAAGGAACTTCAGGCCATGGAATCGACCTTCAAGGAAACCGCGGAACGACTCCAGGATCTGGTCAAGAATAGGAGGCGGATCGAAAGGGAGATCGAGGAAATGGAGGCCAAAATCGAGAAGAGCAACCAGAAGCTTTCCAATATAAAATCGAACAAAGAATATTCCGCCGCCTTGAAAGAAATCGAGGACTTGAAGAATACCAAGTTCGCTGCTGAAGAGAGGTTGCTTCAACTCTTGGAAGATATTGAAGCGGCGGAGGAGGAAAACAAGACCAACCAGAAGATGTGGGAAGACTTGCAAAGCCAATTCCAAAAAAACAAGAAAGAGATCAAAAAGGAATTGTCCGCTCTCGAGAAAGAATTGAAGGTGCTCCAGGAAAGGAACAAGATCCTTAGTGGAGAAGCGGACCAGGAATTACTGAAGCGATATCGATTTCTTAAGGAGCGAAAAGGAGGGCTCGCCATCAGTTCGGTGGTAAAGGGGGTTTGCCAGACCTGTCACATGGAGATCCCTCCTCAAAAATTCAGGGAACTGCTCAGGGGAGATGCGCTCATGAGCTGTCCCCATTGTCACCGGATGATATACTGGGGCGAAGATGATTATTTTTTGAAATCCAAGAACGAGGTATAATTCAGGAAGGTTAGAGCAGGACAAATGACCGCTGCTTTGTCGGAGGACAAAGGGGAGGAAAGTCCGGGCTCCACAGGACAGGGTGCTGGGTAACACCCAGTCCCGGCGACGGGAAGGAAAGTGCCACAGAAAAGAAACCGCCTGGTGAAACGGCCGCGGCTGTGGAACCAGGTAAGGGTGAAAAGGTGAGGTAAGAGCTCACCAGTCCTGCCGGTGACGGCAGGAGCTTGGTAAACCCCACCCGGAGCAAGACCAAATAGGGGAACGCAGGAGGGTGGTCCGCCCGAGTTCCCGGGTAGGTCGCTCGATCCCGCCGGTAACGGTGGGACTAGATGAATGGTCATTGTCCCCGGATTTGCCGCAGGCGAAACCCGGGGAAACAGAACCCGGCTTATGGCCTGCTCTAACCTCCTCTACCATGGAAACACCTTTTAATGTTTCCATGGTAGAGGAAATACGATGGAGAAAACCCCACCCGAAACCTTTGAAATTCAGGATTGCGCCCTCTCCTCCCCCCTCCCGGCAAATATGGTTCTCGTCGTGGGAGCCGGTCATTTCGGGAAAAGGGCCGTCGGGATTCTGAGAAAACGCGAAGGCACACCCCTCCTGGTCGTGGAAAAGGACGAAACGGCAATCTCGATCTCGGATGACGACTTTCTTCTCTACACGGCACTTTGTGACGGGGCCTCTTTCTTGATACAAAATTTTTCCCGCTTACACCCGGAAAACTTCATCATCCCCGCTGTGCCTCTCCACCTTGCCTTTGAGTGGGCAAAGGGCCTTCTTCAAGCGACTCACCATCCGGTCACATTACCGGTCCCGGAAAACATCCTCCCTTCCCTGCCCTACACTTGGAAAGGTGCCGACGGGTCCCTCTTGGTCAGCTATGCCGATTTCCGTTGTCCTGATGACTGCCCCGAACCGGCCGATCATTGTACGGTCACCGGAAAGCCAAGGCCCATGCCCCTTTTTAAGCTCCTGGGAGGACTTGAGATCCGGGATTTCGCCATCCATATCATCAGGAGCCGGCAAATCGCCCCGGGCCTTGGAGGATACAGGGTCAAGGACATGATTCAACTCTTGGAAAAGGTGCGAAAGGGAAAAGCACGAAAATGGCTCATCGGAACGGCCTGCCGATGCCACGGTGTCCTGAACGCCCTGGAACTCCATCCCTAGTGATGAAGCCCCGGGCCATGGGATCAAAGCACACCCCTCATAAACGCCGCGATGAGTTGGTGGACCAGGGCCCCCAGGATTTGGAAGCCGATAAGGGCAACGATCGGGGAGAAATCTATACCCGCCAGGAGGGGCATGTATCGTCGAATCGGAACCAGGAGGGGTTCGCTTATTCCATAGATGGCCTGGACGATGGAATTGGAGGGATCGGGGTTCACCCATGAAATCAGGGCACCGGCGATGATGACAAGGGAAAAGAAGCCGGGAAAGGGAAAAAGGCCGACCACAAGGATCAACCCCTCCGCAAAACCATAGAACGGAGAGAGATGCGAGGCCATTGCCCCGGGAATCATCCCGTACCGGATCAAAGTACTCAAGCAGGCGTAAAGGACCCATAGAAACAGGAATGCAAAAAGGTGGAACCGAGCCCGCTGAACCCCGAAACGCCCCGAAATCCTGTACAAGGGAGAGAAGGCCCTTTGAATCAGGTTGAGAAAAGAGGTCCCGAAGGATCTCCCGGAGAGGAGGGAGACAAACCACATCACCATATAGGCCTGGAAAAGGAGCTGAAACAGGGCCAGGAAGCTGATTCCCACCCCGGCCCGAAGGGACATCGCTCCCAGGCCGCTGTAAACGAGCCCCCGGAGAAGCACGAGGGCGAGAAGGATCAAGAGGATGCCTTTGTTCAGGTGGCGGGTAATGTACCGGACCGGGACGAGAATTGGATCGGTAATCCGGTAAATCAGACGGTAGATGGGATCAAAATAAGCCTCATTTGGCCGGATCAGGAGCCTTATAAGCAGAAGGACCAGACAAAAATCAATGAGCGCCTTCATGAAATACATAACAATGCCTCCCGGAAATTTGAACCTGAATCCTGCAAGCAAAAGTAATTTTTAACGGGTTCAAGATTGTTTATGCGAGACCTTTGAAAAACGCCCCCTTTTGCCCAATTTCTGCGTCAGGCTTAAATTTCAATCCTCAAAATACTAAATGTATTCCTGTGGTTGAAATTTTCGCCTTCCTTGAACTTG
>JAFDEE010000117.1 GCA_019310525.1 Deltaproteobacteria bacterium
CAATCTTTTTTGCTGATAAGCAAAAAAATGTGTTGCAGCTGAGCTGCCTGCTCGACGAGAAAGTTGACCCATAGATGGGTGGGTTGTACGCCCCAATTCAACTCCAAAATCCGGCAAAAATTCCACTTTATGTTGTCTTGCCTCAGTTGCCCTCGCTACGTTTTTTAGCAACCTGTTAAAGACGCGCCCTGCTCCTGCCGATCTCATAGAGGAACATTCAAATGCAAGGGAATGGAATCATGGCTGAAAATTCATGGATGAACAACCACCGTGAGGAACCCACAAAATCCCTGTCCCCGGAACAGATAGTGCAAATCCGGAATTTGTGGAACAGCAGGGGAGTGGAGGAGATAGCAAGGGAGGTCGGAGTGAGTCTGGAGACGGTGAAAAGATTTACCAAGACCCACTATCTTTATTTCAACTATATCCGTTGCTAGGGTTTGCTTTTTGAAAATTCAGATTCATCAAAAGCCATTGATGAAAGATATAAACCCGGATTATGCAATTGCCAAGTTTGCCGAAGATGCAAGGCCGCAAGGCGCGAAGACGTACTTTCAGTACTTCGAACGCCTTACAACGCAGCAGATTCGGCAAAATCGGCAATCCCGAAGGGTGACGAATTTTGAATAAATTTGATGTTTCCTGACTGCAACCTTTTAGGTGAATGTAATCTGATCCGAAGAGATGCTCAACAGTCTATAATCATTAAATAAATGACTTCTTTCAAAATTTGTCATGCGTAATCTGGGATAAAAAAAAAGGAAGGAAAAACCCCGTGGGGTCGAATCGTGTCGAGAAAATAATTGAATCCATAGATACCCTTCCCCCTTTTCCTGACGTGGCAAGGCGGATCCTGGAAATCGCCGATTCACCCGATATAGGGGCAAAGGATATCCTGGAAATCATCCAGTACGATCAGGGTATTACCGCAAATTGCCTGAAACTTTGCAACTCAAGCTACTTCAGCCTTCCCGTCAAAATTTTCACCATTGAACAGGCCGTGGCTCTCCTGGGTCTCCAGAACATCGTGAAGATCGTTCTGGCCAATTGCATGGCCCTTTCCCCATACATGAAGGCCCAAAAAGGTTATGGTCTTCACCCTGGTGAGCTCTGGCGACATAGTGTTGCGACAGCTACACTTTCACAGCTGATCCTGAAAAAGGCCGGCAGGAGAGAGGATTCCGTTCTCTTTACGGCCGCGTTGCTGCACGATGTGGGGAAGCTGGTCCTGGACAGATACGTGGCTGAAAACCCGGCGGAATTGGCTGCATTGATTCGAAAGGCGGGATTAACTTTCACCCAGGCTGAAAAGGAGGTCCTCGGTATCGATCATGCGGAACTGGGCGGAATCATTGCCGAAAACTGGAAGTTTCCTGTAACCCTCGTCAATTCCATCAGGAATCATCACCAAAGCATGAAGGAGAAAATCATACCCAACATGGAATCATGGGTGAGGCTGAGCAATCTCATGTATTACGTTACTCTTGCTCACGAGTTTTGCTCGCACCATGAAGGAATCAGTTGTCGAATCAACGAATCCATACTTTTCCAGTTCGGACTAAAACAGGACCATGTCAATGAGATACTGTCGGAATTCCCCGATGAGGTGAAACTGGCTGAAGAGTTATTGAAAATAGCTATTTAGTGTCCATCCATAAATGGTGGATTTTCGCAAATAAATTCTGTGGCTTTCTTCTTTCGTTAACTCAATATAGAAACCCCGGCCTTGAGAGCCGGGGTTTCTATATTGGGCAAAAAAGGCGGGCCGGGAAAAAAGGATCGAATTATTGGATTATCAATGTATCATCCCGAGCAAACGGTAAACGTTCTCACCTCCAAAGAGGCGTGCCAGGAAAGTCATAGGGACACCTAGAATGAAGTTAAAAATACCGATATGGGTAACGTTTTCCAGCAGGATAATTCCCAAAAGGAAAAAAGGACCATACCGCTGAAATGAAAGGTACTTTCTGCGCGTCTCGCCATGAAGCAGATTCTCCAGGACATGGGATCCGTCCAGGGGAGGGATGGGGATGAGGTTAAAAAGTCCAAGACCCAAGTTCATTATAAGCAGATAAAATAGGACCTTGAGGTAGATTTCGTTGGGAATGAAATAGAACCGGAGGAAAATGCCGGTTACAAAGGCCGCCGCCAAATTCGCAACCGGTCCGCTCAGGGCCATGAGAATGGTGTCTCTCCGGATATTTTTGAAATAACGGATATTTACCGGGACCGGCTTCGCCCATCCGAAATTGAACAGGAAAAGACAAATGGCCCCAATTGGATCTATATGAGAAAGGGGATTCATGGTCAATCGCCCCGCCCTTTGGGCGGTGGGATCGCCCAAAGAAAGGGCGGCCTTTCCATGGGAATATTCGTGAATCGTTATGGCGAAAAGGAGGACGGGAATCCTCACGATCCATTCCGTGATGTCGGTTAGCATGTTCATATCGTTGGATCCCTTCAAAGCATCATTGATCTAAAGGCCTTCCATTTTCCCATTTCCATAATCCGGGAAATTTGTGTATATTAACACCTAAATTGAGCGATCCCGAAGGGTTTCAAAATTTGATGATTTGAAAAATATACGTATGCCATGCCCTTGACCTTACAGGTTATAATACCTTGTCGGATACTACCATGAACTATTTTTTTGATATATCTAAATAAAAGGATCTCATCAAAATTTTGAAACGCTCAGTTTAGGTAGTGCCCATCCATAAACAGGCAATTTTGTTCAAGGTCAAGGAAGGCGAAGATTTTAACCGCCCTGCTTGCCAAGGTTGGTGAGGAGTCCGGCAACAGGCAGATTTTCCGGTTGCTTTTTTGCTCCAAGATACTCCTATATATTATATCTCCAAGGTCTGAATTCAAGCTCGCTTTTTCGGAGACTCCGGATGAAGGGGCCGGGGAGGGGAATGATGGCTGTTCGAAAACCCGATTTAGCCGGCAGTTGGTATCCAGGAAGCGCTTCGGATTGCATTCGGGCAATCGAGGAATTTTCAAGGAACGGAATATCCTGTCCGGACACCGGGAGAAGGCCGATAGGGGGCATTGTGCCCCATGCGGGATGGTATTATTCCGGCAAAATTGCCTCCGGTGTAATTCGGTGTCTCAGTAAGGCTCCCAAAGCTGAGACAGTGGTTGTTTTCGGCAGGCATCTTCACCCTTCGAGTCGGAATTACATCATGAAAGAGGGTAGCTGGTCAACCCCGCTAGGTCCCCTTGATATTGACTTGGAACTCGCAGAAAGACTCACAGCCGAATTTCTTTTCGAAGTGGAAACTGCCAGCCGCTACGAGCCGGACAATACCATAGAAATCCAATTGCCCTTTATCAAATACTTTTTACCCGAAGTCCGTATTCTCCCCATCGGCGTCCCGCCGGCTCCCATCGCATTGAAGATCGGGGAAAGGGTAGGGGAATTGGCCGAGGAACTCGGCAAGTCCCTTCTTGTCCTTGGCTCCACCGACCTCACCCATTACGGATACAACTATGGATTCACCCCTCGGGGTATCGGCGAAAAGGCCCTGGAGTGGGTAAAAAACTCCAATGACAAGATGATCATTGATCGAATGCTTGAAATGGATGCCGAGAAGGTTATCCATGAGTCCCTGAAAAATCACAATGCCTGTTGCGCTGGTGCGGTCGCTGCCGCGATCACCGCTTCAAGGCGCCTTGGTGCAGATCACAGTGACCTTCTTGCCTATGCCACAAGCTACGATATTCGGCCTGACAGCAACTTCGTCGGCTATGCCGGGATCCTCTATTCCTCGGTAGAGTAAAGGGGAGATATCGCTTGCCATCGAGGCTGGATTTATAATGTTCCCGGGTATGACGCTGGTTCCCAGGGAGAACAGATACGGCACGGGCAGGGGAAGGGAGTTTTCGCGAAATGGATATCGGGAAAAACAGGATTAAATTTGATTTCTTGATACATGATTTAAAGGTCCCTTTAGCGGTCATTGAGGCAGGTATCCTTTCCCTGCTCCAGAAAAGAGAAAAATATGGTGCCTTGAGTGAAAAACAGGAAAGGGTGCTCAAGAGAGTATTGAGGAACGCTATCATTACCCGTAGACTCGTAAACGATGCCCTTGAGTTGGGGCGATCTGCAAAAGGGATCATTCATAAGACAGAATTCACCCTATCGAGCCTCCTGGAACAGACTCTCCTGGAAATATTCGATTTGACGGATCATGAAGCGGCCGAGCGCATTCGTGCCAGCAAGGATCTTGGAAAACTCCGGGATGCGATGAAAGACCAAGGGATCATCCTTGAGATTGAGGAGAGCCTCTGGCGGGAAAAGGTTTCATTGGATGAGAGTAAAGTCAAGCAGGTTTTACGCAACCTCCTCAACAATGCTCTGAAGTACCGAAAACAATTGGTCGAATTAAAGATCAGCAAGGGAGAAGGCTCGCTTTTCATCTCTGTCAGTGATGATGGAGAAGGGATCCCCCTTGATTATCATCAAAAGATTTTCGAATGCTATTTCCAGATGGACATGCAGAAAGATCACTGCGTAAGGGGCCATGGACTCGGGCTTGCCGGAGTCATGGTCCTGGTGGAAGACATGGGAGGTGAGTTGACCCTGGAAAGTGATACGGGAAAAGGGGCCACCTTTTCCGTCAGAATACCCATATAAAGGGTCCTTGTACCTTAACGAGACCCTTGAAAAATGTTCAAATTTTATTCAAGGTCAAGGAAGGCGAAAATTTTAACCGCCCCGCTTGGGATGCCAAGCGGGACAGGCATCTATACATTGAAGTATTTCGAGGATTAAAATTTAAGCCTGACGCAGAGATTGGGAAAAAGAGGACGTTTTTCAAAGGTCTCTTAACGGCAAACCCAAAGGGACCTATTTTTAAGAAGGGGATTAAATCACAATATTTTTTCTACATCTTCTTTGGTGACAATCACCCTGCTCTCAAAATCTTTCCAAAACGCCCTGTCTTTTTCCTTCCACCCTTCACCGAATTGTTTGTCAAAGAATGGTTTCAGGCGGGCGAACCAACGCCCCTTCTTCCCCTCACCCTTCTCTTGCTCCTCAAGGATGTCCCTGACATAGACGGAGATTTCAGGAAGCTTATCTTTGGGCACATAGGAATGTGCCCCTTCTTTGATGGACCTGACGAGATTGTCGGGGCTTAGGGCGTGGGCGGTCAACATCAATACAGGGATGCCTTTTTGGGTGGCTATCCGCAGCAGCTCATAGCCGTTTACCCCCATAATATCGAAAATACAGAGGTCATAAGTATTCTTATCAAGAAACTTTTTGGCGGTCTCAAAACTAGGGGCCGAGTCAATGAGACACATGCTCAACATGTCCTCGATGGTTTCAAGGACATCAGGCTCGTCATCGACAACCAGAACCTTCTTTCCCTCAAGGATATCATCTGCCTGCATTTTGATTCCTCCTTTCCTGTGAATCAGGGCCCGGTGAAGAAGGGTAAAGGGTCAACAGGGGAGAGACCTGTTTGAATATTAACGGCCGTTCATTGATTTTTTGGAACCTACAGGTTTCGAGTCGATAAGGATGTGAACAGGTGGATATTAAATGATGAATAGTTTGGAGGCCATGTTCACGCCCATGAACATGACTGAATTTCATTTGATCTTAGCCTTGGAAGGCCTCGCAGTCAACCGATTTGTTCATGCTGGGGAATGTTGTTGTTGGAGGATGTTCGCTGCGTTTCAAGATTGTAGCCTGTATTTTTCCTTCTGGCGATGCTGTCTTTATCGCGCTGGACTCAGGAAAGGAGGAGGGGAGGGTGGTTTACCTTGAGAAGGGGTTGGTACTTGTGTTATTATTCGTCCTATCTCAATGGAAAGAAGGAGGCCGATATGGATTTCATCGAAAAAGCGAAGATTCGGCTCCAACACTGGATCAGTCATAATGAACATCACCTCGAGGAATACGAATTGTTCGCTGAGCAACTCGAAAGCGAAGGCAACGCCCAAAGTGCCGGTCATATCAGAGAAATGGTAGACCTGACAGCCAAGAGCACCGATTGTCTCCGCAAGGCTTTGAAGGCCCTGGACTAATAAGCCGGAATTTACATTAATAAAGGCTTTTTGGGAGGATGTCCGGTTATGTGTGAGGCTCATGCCTATTTACTGAAGAACGGGGTAGAGGAGTTGGTCCTGGAAAATGTCGACGAAGTCGAAGTGGAAGGGGACCAGGTGAAAATGATCAACATCTTCGGCGAACAAAGGATCCTGTCCGCCAGGATAACCAAGTATCTCAGCAGGGAGGGCAAAATTCTTCTTTTGCCGGCCTGAGACTTCCGCGCCCAGGATTGCTCATATAAGCTACAAGTATTTCCAAAAATTGAGGTTTCATCTCAGCTTGAAAGAGACGGAGAGAGTTGTGGAGTGCCATGAGGATCGGGTTGATTTCCGATACCCACGATAACGTGCCGGCCATTGAAAAGGCGGTGGGTTTTTTTAGTGCTGAGGCAGTCGATCTAGTGCTGCACGCTGGCGATTATGTATCGCCTTTTTCGTTTAAGCCGTTTCTGGACCTTCCATGCGAAATAATTGGAGTATGGGGGAACAATGACGGGGATAAAATCGCTCTTGATCGAGTGAGCCAAGGCCGAATCAAGACCTCTCCAAGTGTGGAAACTTATGCCGGAAAAAAGATATTGCTGGGGCACCATTTCGAGACCCTGGACGCCCTGGTTTCCAGTCAGGACTATTACCTCATAGTTTACGGACATACACACCGCCCGGAGATTCGAAGAGAGGGGAAAACCCTGGTGGTCAACCCCGGCGAATGCGGCGGATGGCTTTACGGAAAATCTACGGTGGCCGTTGTGGACCTGGAAGACCAGAGGGCTGATATCATCGAATTGTAGAGAGCCCCCGCATTTTTCCGCTTATTCAATGATTATTATTGACCCCTTCAAGCGGGTCCCTGGTTTGAACCTGCCCTGAGAGATTGGACAAAGTTAGGCGTTTTGCAAAGGTTTCAAGCCTTATCCCTAAGGGAGATCTATAATGAAAGAGCTCATTCAGCGCGCAGCAAAGGCTGTCACTGACTCAAAAATGACCCTGGCCTTGACGGGGGCCGGGATATCGGTTGAATCGGGAATCCCTGACTTTCGAAGTGCCGGCGGACTCTGGTCAAAATATGACCCTGCTGAATACGCCACCATCACGTCCTTCATGGCAAACCCGGAGAAGGTTTGGAACATGTTAAGCGAGATGGATGAACTGGTAGCAGGGGCCAAACCCAACAGGGCACACATCAGCATGGGGGAATTGGAAAAGCTGGGGTATCTCCATTGCATCATTACCCAGAATATCGATAACCTCCATCAGGCTGGGGGGGCGAGGAACGTCATTGAATATCACGGAAATTCAAGTACCTTGTCTTGTTTGTGGTGTCATAGAAAATACAGGGCGGAGGAAAAGAGAGGGGAAACCCCGCCCAGGTGCGAATGTGGAAAGGTATTGAAGCCGGATGTGGTTTTTTTCGGGGAAGCGATTCCGCCCGACGCCCTGAACCGTTCCTTCCAATTGGCTTCATCCGCAGAGGCGCTTCTCATCGTGGGAACTTCGGCTCTTGTTTCACCCGCGAATACCATACCATCCATAGCCAAACAGGCAGGTGCCACTATCATCGAGATCAACAAGGAACGCACCCACCTCACGGACAGCATCACAGATATCTTTTTACAGGGAGAGGCCGGGAAGGTGGTTTCCGATCTCCTGGAGGAGGTCAAAAGGATTTTGCAACGGGAAGGCCGGTCCCTTGGCTCGTGATCGATCGTGGGGGACGATTCACTTGGGTTTGATGAAATCCTCCAGGCGGATCACCTTTTTCCCCTTCTGGGTTCCACTCAATGTCCCTCTTCCTTTGGCTTTTCGCAGCTCTTCGAGCATCCCCTGCAATTCCGGGTTTTTTTCAATGAGTCCCTGTATCTGACGGCTCAGTTCCTGCCATGTGGCCTCCAACTCATCGGTATCCAAGGAAAAACCTCCCCAGGAAGACAGGAGCCCACCAAGATGGGAAAGGAGCCCGAAGTGAGTCGTTCCCTGCAGGTAATAGGGACAGTGGCACCAGAGGCTGACACAGTCAAAGCCCTGTTTCTGTGCCATAGAGTGGATGGTTGAATGGATGGCGCTTGGACCTCGGTAATTGATGGGTTTGACATTTATTTTCTCGAGCGAGGCCAAAAGGTCATTGCTTGAGGCAATGGCAGAAACCACTTTGTCGGTGTGGAGAACGTTGTCGTACATGCTTCCAAGACTGACCAGGATCCGGATTCCAAGCTTGGAGCACAGAGAAAGGATGGTTTCAACATATTGAAACCAGTGAAGACTTGGTTCCACCGCCTTGAGGATAACTATGTCTCTACCGCTTCCCTTGGCGACGTGGAATGAACTTTCCGGTGGTTGGAGCTCTTCAAGGAATCCGTTTTTGATCTCGACTAGAGGACGGTTTTCATCGAATCGATAAAACAAATCGGGATTGATCTTACCGAACAATCGCGCTTCCAATTTCTGAATAAGGTAATCCACCATGCCACGGGAGATATCCAGTGCATTTCCCCAGCCCTCGAAACCTGCGATGAAAAGTGGATCCTTGAGCCGGGGTAAAAAATCGATTTTGATGGCTTCTTTGTTCATGATCAGGAGTCTGTCATTGGAATATTGGAATGTCAAGGCATACTCTATTATTTTTATTGACAAAATCGAAAAAAGTCCTAAAGTAACCAATTTCAAAAGACTCTTTCCCGAATACCCAAGGACTGGAAAGGGAGGGAAAAGCATTGTCCATTGAAATTGAAGGATCCGCGCTCGTCAAGGCATGCCGCGACATGATCGAGACGGTGCTTTTTTGTCTTCCCAACGCATATAAGGGAACGATTTACCGCATCGGAAAACCACCGGATCTTGTAGCGGAACGCATCACCTCAGGGGTAATGGACCGGGAGAGGAACACCATATCCTGGGGACTGCCCGAACTTTCGGAGTACAATCCTCCCGGTAAGGCATGGAATGATTATCGTGACGATCCCAGCCGACCCTTAGAGGCCATGGGCTGGTGCGTGGAAAAACAGAAAAGCTGGACCGCGGAAGACCCTGTAAGGGACCAGCGGAGTGTCAGATTGCAGGTCGAAGGGATTTACGAGGATTATCACCATATGGAGCCTGTGTTGGTCCACAAGTCGGACCTTCACCTGGACCTTTATCCGGCGATGGAATTCCCTCGAAACTACAATGGAAGTGTTATTTGGAAAGATAGTGAATACGTGGTTGTCGCCGTCATAAAGATCCATTTCAAGCCCCAGACCATCACCATCGGAAGCCCGGAAACCAAAGTCATCAAAAGACTTTCCCGCTCCCTTGGCACGGAACTCCTTTCCTATCAATTGCGTCAGGATTCCATGAATGCCATTCAGCAGTTGGCGAAGGACAGGCTGAATGCATGTAATATACTTGCCGACTCCTTGCGAAACGCCATCACCAAGTCCGGTTTGATTTTTTCGCTCGTGAAACTGGAGATCAGTCGACTGCGGGATCTTTGGGAAGAGACACTTTTAAAGGACCGTGGAGAGAAAAGCCGGAAGAGAGAGGCCATCCGGAACCTCAATGAGACACTTGAAGAGATGACTGAAGAATGGGATCCTACATGCAGGGAACTGATAAACGTTCAAAATAGATTCCTGGAACTTACCCTGTCTCCCGAAAAGGCGGAGAATTGGATCGAAATGCAGATCGTCTGCCGGTGGAAGGTCTTGTTGGACAAAAGAGCCCCGAGTGAAGACATGAGACGCGGTGTGTGGGAGAATCTAAAGAGATTGAAAGATTCCTTGCGGTTTGGACAGGATCCGGAAATTGTCGCCAGTTACTGCGGAATGCCGGAGGATTTAAAGAGGGAATGGGTTCGTTTGCTCTATAAGGATTATGACCATTACAGCGCTCCGATGCTCGATCGAATGATCGATCTGCTTTCCAGGAAGGAACTCAGTATTCCCTCGAAAGAAAAGTCCCGCAAGACACTTATCCAGTTAAAAGCACTCGCCGAAACAATGAATCAGTTGGAGCATAATACCAATTTCCTTCTGCGTCAGGTATTGAATGGCGGAAGCAACGGCCTGATTAATGATCTGTTGAACAATATCTCCAGTGCGGACAAGGAATATTCGGACTATCTCAAGAATGCTTATGTGTCTTGAAACACCCAGGGAAAAAACGATTTATTCGCGCCTGTAGCTCAGCTGGATAGAGCAGCGGACTTCTAATCCGCAGGTCCGGGGTTCGAATCCCTGCAGGCGCGCCAAAAAAATATCAAGGGCCTCGGCCCTGTTGATTCGGAGCGAATCGAAATGAACGGGCTTTCGGCAGGAGTAAATGTCGAAGGCCCGTTTATTGTTTTATTCGGGGAAAAGAAGCATCTTGGCCCCAAGGGCTGGAAAAATCAGTTTCTCCGGCGCACCACAATCTGCGTCCGAGTAAGAATACCTTGCGACCTCAACCTGCGTTGAAAACATGGTTGCATCCGTCCCCCCATTCATGACAAGATTACTTCCTGAATCTTGCACGCGACTTTGCCAAAATATAGAAAACCATCTGGGCATCCTATTATAATGGGAGTTGACAAACAGTCACCCAAAAGACAGGAGGTACCCAGATGGTAAAATC
>JAFDEE010000118.1 GCA_019310525.1 Deltaproteobacteria bacterium
TCCCGCTTTTACAAGCGGGAGCCGGGGTTTCCCCCATCCCTAACCCCATGAAATAACGAAGGTTTACCTGCTGCTGTCTGGCAGGCCTCCCAACAGGTCACTTCCGAAAAGATCCCCCTGCCCCTTCCCCGGTGGTGCGGGCAATGGTTTTCAGGTGAAATACTTGCTCCAAAGAAACCTTTGAAAAAGGCCCATTGTCACTCCAGCTCATGAGTCAGTTATAGTTGAAATTTGGGGGCCGAGGATTAACGCTTTCGATCTTTTTCTCCTTGGCGGGAGGGCGCCGTGGTTTTCGCGGCTTATCAGTGGGGGAAGCCGGTGTCCCCCGCTGATAAGCCGCTGAAAACACCAGCCCGGGAGCCTCGGAACGAAAGAAAAGGCGCCATCAGCCCTTGAGGGAAATATCCGGTGATCCTTGGCTTGGACGGTGCATCGCCCGCCAGCCGGGTGTCTGGCGGGAACGGTAGCGGAGGGAACATCCTTTTGCCCTTCACCTATCGGGTGCTCTCAGGATGCTTTAACATATTGTAATAAGGGTCAATTTCATCATCAACGCATAATTTGGGTTCAATATATTTCTGCTAAAAAGAAAGGAGAAATAGATCATTCCTGCAATCTTAAAGGTCCTCACAGTATTCATCATCGTTCTTTCGCTCAACAGGCTGAAAGTCCAATTGAGCCTCTCCCTTCTCTTGGGGGCATTGGTCCTGGCCCTGTGGATGGGGCTCGCTCCCCTCCAGTGGGCCCTTATCGCCGTCAGGGCCGCCGCCCAGCCTCAGACCGTGAGCCTTTTGCTGGTGGTAGGCTTGATCCTCATCATGAGCAGGCTCATGAAAGAGGCGGGCCAGATGGACAGGCTGGTTAAGAGTTTCTCCCGGTTCACCCGGGATACCCGCAAGGTGGGATCCGTTATCGCCGCCCTGATCGGTCTCCTGCCTATGCCGGGCGGTGCCCTCTTCTCCGCTCCTCTGGTGGAGGCCTCCCTCTCCGATCACGAGCTCACGGGAGAGCAGAAGACGGTCGTCAACTACTGGTTCAGGCACATCTGGGAATACTGGTGGCCTCTGTACCCTGGGGTGGTGCTGGCTGTGGCCCTCCTGGAGGTGGATACTTGGCAGTTCATGGTCACTATGATGCCCATGACCTTGCTCTCAGTGCTGGCAGGGGCCGTTTTTATCCTCCAGCCCATCCGGAACGAAAGGGTACCGGAGAAAAGGAGAGTATCGTTTAAGGCCGTTCGGGAATTCGTCCTGGAGATCATGCCGATCCTGATCGTCATCCTGGTGATTATTTTCCTGGGCGGGGTCACGGCCGTTATGAACCGTTTGGGTTTCCACCTCAAGATACCCGGTTCCGTTTCCATCCTTCCCGGGCTCCTGGCTTCCCTTTGCTGGGTTTGCCGAACCAACCGCATCCCCTTCGGGAGGATCAAAAATGCGGTCCTTGACAAGGGCCTGCTGCCCCTTCTTTTGCTCCTCCTCACCATCATGATTTTCAAGAGCACCTTGATCGAAAGTCGGGCCGTGCTTCAAATCCGGGATGAACTCATCGCCTATCGCATCCCTTTGACCCTTGTCGTCATGTTCATCCCCTTCATATCGGGGCTCGTGACGGGAGTGGCCGTCGGATTCGTGGGCACATCCTTCCCTTTGGTGATCTCAATGTTCCCTTCCCATTCCCTTTTCGAATATCTATCTTACGCCGCCCTGGCATATACCTTTGGTTACATGGGCATGATGCTCTCCCCGGTCCACCTCTGTTTCCTCGTCACCAAGGACTATTACAGGGCGGACATGATGAAGAGTTACCGCCGGTTGATCCTTCCCGTCCTTTCGGTTTTGTCCGTTGTCACCCTCCTCTTTTTCCTGACCCGCCTCCTGTTGCATTGAAAAGGAAAGGATCAGCGGCATGGTAAAACTGAAGGAAAGCAAAAGGCGCTTCCCGCCCGGAGACAACATTATTGTGGCCAATTACCAATAGTTGTGATAAAAGGGGAAACTTTAATCTCCTGCTATCGCTTCCGGCAGCGGCAGGAAAGAACCCTTTACCAGGGGTACTTGGCTGAGCTCATGACTGGGAATCGGCCCTTACCTTGCCCTGACACCCGAACCTGAAAGATTCAAGCCGGTTCGATAGAGATAATCACGGCGGCTCCTTTCCGCTATATGGACGGCGTTTGGAACTTAAGGGAGATCGTTTCGTGGTATCTTCTCCGGTTCCCTGCCCACCGGAGCGAAAGCTTTCCACTCGTCAACGATACATTGAAATTTCAAATTGTCTGAAAGGAGGTTTCATGAAACGCACGGCCACATTGATCGTGGACGGCCAGAGTTATGAACTGCCCATCATCGTGGGCACGGAAAACGAGAAGGCTATAGATATCACCCGGCTGCGCCAACAGACCGGGCTGATTACCTATGACCCGGGTTACGCAAACACGGGGAGCTGCAAGAGCCAGATCACCTTCATGGATGGGGAAAAGGGGATTCTTCGTTACAGGGGTATTCCTGTTGAACAACTCGCCGAACACTCGACCTTCAGAGAGACGGCCTATCTCCTGATCAACGGTGAACTTCCCTCAAGGGCGGAATTGAACCGGTTTTCCGTCCTTTTGAACGATCATTCACTCATCCATGAGGACATGCGCGAATTCTTCCAGAATTTTCCCCGCCGGGCCCACCCCATGGGGATCCTTTCCTCTATGGTGAATGCTCTCAGGGCCTTTTATCCGGAAATTCCAGAGCGCTCGGAGGAGGAGGAAATCAACGTCACCTTCACGCGTCTGCTATCCAAGGTGAGGACCATGGCGGCCATGTCCTACAAGATATCCCGCGGGCACAAGGTGGTCTACCCGAGGCATGATCTCACATATGCGGCCAATTTCCTGAACATGATGTTCGATTCACCGGTCCGGCCCTACCAGATCGATCCCGATATCGTCGAAGCCCTGGATGCCTTCTGGATCCTCCACGCGGACCATGAGCAGAACTGTTCCACGGCGGCCGTCCGCCTCGTGGGAAGCGCCAGGGTCAATCTCTACGCAGCCGTCTCGGCGGGTATCTGCGCCCTGTGGGGACCTCTTCATGGGGGGGCCAACCAGGCCGTGGTGGAGATGCTCACCGATATCCAGGCCAACGGGGGAGACCCGGAGCCCTTCATCAAGCGGGCGAAGGACAAGAATGATCCTTTCAGGCTCATGGGATTCGGGCACCGGGTTTACAAGACCTATGACCCCAGGGCACGGATCATGAAGAAGATGTGTGACAATGTCCTCAGGAAACTCAAACGCCATGATCCACTCCTCGATATCGCCAGGAAGCTGGAAGAGGTCGCCTTGAAGGATCCCTACTTCATAGACCACAATCTCTATCCCAATGTGGATTTCTACAGCGGTATCCTGCTCCGGGCCATCGGGATCCCCCTCAACATGTTCACGGTCATGTTCGCGATCGGTCGTCTGCCCGGTTGGATCAGCCAGTGGAAGGAGAGCATGGACGATCCGGACTGGAAACTCCATCGTCCCCGGCAGATTTACATGGGCCCGAAGGAGCGCACCTATGTGCCCATCGATGAACGGGAGGCTTAGGCTTGAAAGGGAATAACCGCTGAAAGGGTGAAGAGGATGAATTTCAGCATTTTCGAAGACATGGGGGCCCCGGAACTCAGGAAATATATCCGGTTTCTGCTGTGGCATTACAGGGTCGTTGACGCCTTCTGGTTCCTTTACGTGGCGGAACAGTTCGACCAGCCCACGGCCGAGCAGATCAATGAGCGGGTATGGGGCCGGGTGGCGGGCATGGCCGCAAAAGATCTGAAGGAAAAGTTCGAGATCCGGGGAAAAGGCCTCGACGCCTTTGTGGATGCCCTTAAGCTGTTTCCCTGGTGCATCCTGGTCGGATACCATATTGAGCAGAGAGACGGGGAGGTCATGCTGTCCGTCCCCACCTGCCCGACCCAGGTGGCCCGCCTCAAACGGGGGCTCGGGGAGTATGTCTGCAAGGAGATGCATCGGGCCGAGTTTGAGAATTTTGCCCGGGAGATCGACGACCGAATCCGCGTGGAGTGCCTGTTTGCGCCCCCTGATCCCCATCCGGAAGACATGTTCTGCAAGTGGCGGTTTTTTCTGGAGGGGCCGGGTGGCGGGGAAGGGACGCCTGCAGCCGAGGTATGATCCCCTTTCAGAAGGGAAAAACCGGAAGAACGGGGGAAGGCGGGGTAGAGATTCTCTTTCTGTGAGGGGTGCCGGGGGAGGCTGGCGGGGACCCTGACCAGGGTACTTGCCGGTTCCAGAGGGTTTTTGCATGGAGAAGGATTACAAAGGAAAATTCAAGCGGCTGAAAAAGGAATACCTGGAGAGCGAGCGCATCAACCAGGAGGAAAAGGAATGCCTCCTGCGGGTGATCAACACCTACGGGACGGTGGTGGCCATGCACGAGGAAATGGCCGAAGAACTGGAAACCCTCCAAAAGATGCTGGATATCGAAAAGGCGCTTCCCATCGACCTCATCGAGGTAGAGCTTGGAAAACTAAAGGACAAGATCATTGCCGCAGAGAGCACAGAGGTTCGAGGGGCGGTCGATCCGGCGGTTGTTGCGGAACTCCAGGCCATCGTCCTTGAGGCCTGTCGCACCCTCAGGAACACGATGAACGCCCTCATGGAGGATTTCTATCCCCTCACGGAGGAGTTGGCCCGCAGGGCAACAGCCATAGATATCAAGTGCACCGATGAGATGGAGAAATCCGAGTTCGTGAGAACCGGAAGGGCATTCCTGGAATTCGTGGATGGCTTGAAGCAGAAGGTTTCCGAAGATATTAAGTACATCACCCACGCCTTTGTGACCTTACTTGATCATGTCAAGGACCTGGAGAAGGCCCTGAGCCGGGAGTTCGGCGTGGAGCAGAACCTCAAGCGTATCGAGTATTTTGAAATGCAGGTGAACTCCGAGGTGGGATCCATCGTTGATTCCTTCAACATTTACAGGACCATCGATGAGATCAAGACCACCGTGATCAGCAAAATCAAAAACATCAAGCGTTTGATTACAAAAAAGAAGGAAGAGGATATCCGTAGGGCGAAGGTAGCCCAGGAAAATATCGAAAAGTTGAAGAGTCAGATCGCCGCCGCGGAGAAGAGCATGCAGCAGCTCTCTCAAAAGGCCCAACAGTTCCAGGCCGCGGCTGAAATGGACAGCCTGACAGAGGTCCATAACAGGAAGGCCTTTGACAAAAAGATCAAGGAAGCCCTGGACCGATTCCACGAGGACGGGATACCCATCTGTGCCATTTTTTTTGACGTGGACAACTTCAAGGAGATCAACGATACCCTCGGTCATGTGGCCGGTGACAAGGTGCTCCAAAAGGTGGCACAGTGTCTCGTGCGGAGTTTCCGCAAAGGCGATTTCGTGGCCAGGTTCGGCGGAGACGAGTTTGTGGTGTTGATCGAGCGGCTGACAATGGAGATGGCCAAGGAAAGGATTCTGACATTCCGAAAGAATCTGGCCAAGATACGGTTTACATCCTATGCCAAAGGAGATATTCCGATTACGGTGAGCGCCGGCATTTCATTGGCCCGGAAGGGGGATACCGTTGAAAGCCTTATTGCACGGGCCGACAAGGTGATGTACAACCAGAAGCAGAAGAAAAAAGGCGCTTTAAAGAAATAAGAGCGGATGAAGTGAACATGGTGACCGCAGGGGGGCCACCCCCGATTGACTCCAAGCAAAGCTTCGAAGCGCTTTACAAACGCTTTAACCATCGTAGATACGTCCATCCCGATCCCCTTGAATACCTTTATGCATTCGAAGACCCGGGTGAAAGAGAAATCGTCGGATTCCTTTCATCCTCCCTCGCTTACGGGCGGGTAACCCAGATCTTAAAGAGTATTTCCATCGTGCTCGAGCGGATGGGGCCTTCCCCTCGCTCCTTTCTGCTTTCTACCCCGGATCGCTCCATTTTGTCCTGTTTCAGGGGCTTTCGACACCGTTTCACCACTGGGGAGGAACTATCCCGGATGCTTCTTGGATTGAAGCGGGTGCTCCGGGAATACGGATCTCTTCGAGAGTGTTTCGAGGCCGGATTGGAAAGGCGACATGAAACCATCCTGCCCTCTCTCTCGCGGTTCGTGGAAATCCTGCTGGACGGCGTCCGCTCCCCCAACTCTCTCCTTCCCTTGCCCTCCAAGGGAAGCACCTGCAAAAGGCTGAACCTGTTCTTGCGCTGGATGGTGCGGGAAGATTCGGTGGACCCGGGAGGGTGGCGCGGCGTCCCCGCTTCCAAGTTGATCATACCGCTGGATACACACATGCACCGAATCTGCCGGGCCCTTGGCCTCACTAGCCGGAGGCAGGCGGATATGCGGACGGCCCTGGAAGTGACGCGGCACTTCAGGAGGATCAATCCCGGAGATCCGGTCCGCTATGATTTTTCTCTTACAAGGCTGGGAATTCGAAGGGACACAGACCTGGAGAAATCCTTAAGCCGGCATTTCCCGTCTATTTCCCCTTCTTCAGGATGATCAGCAGCCCCTCGGAGGATTCCCTCAAGGTGGTGCTCGAGAGGAGGGATTCGTCTTTCAGGTCCAGAACTATCCTGAGTTTGCCGGGGTGTTTCCCGACCCGGATCCTGCTCAGGATCTTGTCGGTCGTTGAAAACGTAAAGGTTTCGGGTTTTTCCCAGGATCCTGGAAGATCCACCACGAGGCGGGGAGGGGTGTCCAGAAAGAAGTTTCGATAGGTCCGAACCGGACCGTCGGCTTGAATCACGATCTTGAGTTCGGTCTCACCTCCTTCCTCACGAATTCCTTTGAATACCCGTTTAAGCCCTGTGGTTTTGGTGGCAGGGGTTACAATTTTAAGGGGGTTCTCCGCTTTTTTCCGTGAGTGCCGGGGCTTTTGAGATGATCGCCGGCGCTTGGTATCCATGAGCCATACGCGGTATGAGGAGGCCTCTGGCGGGGCATAGAAATAGATCGTTTTGACTTCACCCGGTATCATCTCAACGTCCTTTTCGTGGATGAAGGCCGCATCCCCCCCAATAGGCATACCGGAGGAATCGTAGTAATTGATGCATACCTTGAAATAGGGCTTCCGGTTTCTTTCCGAAGCGAGGTATAGGGAGCCGGTCCTCTTGAGGACCTTTAAGTATACGGCGATACGGTCCCCATAGCGGTCCTTTTCTTTCCTGTGGACACCAAGAATCTTCAGGTAGCCGTTGTTCCCCAGTCCGTATTCTTCTAAGGCCTTGTCCCGTTTTCGTATCTCACGTTCAAAGACCTCTTTCAAAGTCCTTTCGGGTATGTTCACCTGGACCTTTTCGCAGACCTTTTTCCCCTCTTCCCGATGTTCCAGTACCTTGAAGTCCTCCAGGTAGCCGGACTGGAGCACCTGAATCAGATCGGCGAGATCCCGGGGATCCCCGCCCGGGCAAAATAACTCTTTAAAGAGCGGCGCTGATTGGATCGCCTTTCCAATCGCCAGGGTCCGGGTGATTTTTCTCGCTTCATCAATGGATTCACCATACCCGGCCCTGTAACAGTACCGACCCGTAAGGATGTCTGCTCTTCCGTTCGGAGCCGGAAGCAGGACGACCAACAAAACTATCCACAGAACCCTTTTCAGCATGGCGTTTCCTCGGCAATAAAAGATTCGGGATGTTGTCCCTCCCATGGTATTGATTGTCAAAACCGGTAAGACGGCTGGATCGCTACACGCCGGATAATGAATTGTTGAATGTTTCACCAGGAGACCTTTGAAAAACGCTCCCTTTTGCCCAATCCCGGCGTCAGGCTCAAATTTTAATCCTCGAAATACTTCAATGTATTCCTGTGGTTAAAATTTTCGCCTTCCTTGACCTTGATTTGAAGGCCCCCGGATTCAATTAACTGAAGGAAAGATCCTCGGCCGACGTTTTACGATTAAAGTTCGGGGGGATTCTCCTCCATCCCGGCGACCACTGTCAGCCGGTTGGGGGAAAGGAGGCCTATGTCAGGCCGGGTTTGGGTTTTTTCTCAACGGATCGCAACGGATTTGTTCGGTACGGGACGCGATACATTACGTGGATGTCGTCGGTAACCGTGTCGTGAATTTCGTAACGCTCAATTCCCCTGTCCGGACCCGAAAAGGCGTCTTCCCCTTCTTCGAAATCAACCATCATGAGGAATTGGTCCGGATTGATTTCGAGATCGAACCCTTCCTCAGGATAGTCCTCACCGGAGATACTATACACCAGCCTGAAATATCCCTCTTCCTCAGTGTCTCTCAATCCCTTCATCTCACCCAAAAGGGTCTGGTAAGCCATGGCGGAACGGATGGTCTGTGAGAGGGAAGAAATCTCCTTCAACACCTGGATGGAAATAACATCAGCTTTTTGGGTTTTTTTCATCAGCACGGTCCCGGGGGTATTTCTCCCGTCGTCTCCTTTTGCCTGAATGAAATTAAGGCCGTACAATCCGGATCAAAGAAAAACCTGATCCAGAAGGAATAGAGGCCCTGGTCTCGATACTACTTGTGGCGGTAAGTGATGATGCCGTGAGACGTGTCATAGGGGGACACACTGACTTTTACGCGGTCTCCCTTGATGACCCGAATCCGGTTTTTTTTCATCTTGCCTGAAAGTACGGCCCGCACCAGGACATTGTTGTCGCATTGGATCTCCACGTTTCCCCGTCCGAGGATACGGGTCACGGTACCTTCCAGATTTATCAGGTCGTCTCTGCTCAAATTTTTCCTTGCTTTCCAGCCCTTTCAGGAAATGCCTCGAAGGGCGAGGTAAGATACAAAAAAACGGAGACACCTTCTGCCTGTAATCAGTATCTCCGTTTGCGAGCGGCATACAGCATACTTGATTTATATTTCCTTTTATCATGTAAGGTCAAGTGAAATTTTCGGGGTTAATGAAGGTAAGACAAAAGTCGGGTCCATGAGAGAGTCACCTTGGGCATTGGTGATAAAGGGTCGTTGGCCGGCAGTTGAATCTCGTTGGACACTTGTCCGCATGACCCCTAGGGGGATGGATTTTGGTTGTTTTCTGAAATTCGCATAAAATCGATCCTCTCCCCGGTGCCGGAGGTCTGGCAGCCCGATTTCCCCGGAGCCGAAGACGCCCATCCGGCTTATGGCCCGGGAGGTGGCCTCGAAAGGCATCCAGATGGGACCGGGATAACTCAAGGCCCTTGGGGAAACGGCCATAATCTTTTGGCCAAGTGGGGAGGCCTGCCGGGATTTGAGAGAATTCCCGGCAAACGTAAAACTGTATTTGCCCGCGAATCCTTGGGCATGAAAGTTTCAATCCGGGGCTGGAACTGCCCCTGAAATCCATAGAAATCTTATTATGGAATCGGCCGAATCCGGGTACAACTTGAATCGGCTTGCTGGTTCCATTTTACTCTTGAACATTGACCGCTTTTCCTTTGCTTTTCAACAATTCCTCTCCACTTCTCCCGCTTCGACGCCAGTGCTGAAGAAACTGCTTTGGAATTGGCTTTTTCTTGAAAATGTGCTACACGTCCCCCCGTTGAATCCATTACCTACTTGGCCGATTACCACGAATCCTTACACGGAGTGGTAGAATGGGGATTGAAGATAGGCTTGAGGATCCTGATAAAAGGCGAACCTTAGTTAATTTGGTAAATACAAGGTGCGGCAATTCAGTTGTCTCGATCAATACCTCAGTATGGCTTTTGCGCAACTTACCTATCGAGAGAGTCTACGGGACGTCGATGCCTGTCTCCGTGCCGAGCGCAACAAGCTGTATAACGTCGGTATACGAAGCAACAATTCCCGAGATACCCCGGCCAATGCCAACAAAGTGCGCGACAGGCGCATCTATGCAAAGTTCGCATACTCCCTTATCAACACAACGCGAGCACTCTATATCAACGACGACTTTGGGGTCGAACTTGACCAAACCGTCTATGCCCTCGATTCCACCACCATCGATCTTTGCCTGTCTGTCTTTCCATGGGCAAAGTTCAGGCGAACCAAGGGCGCCATCAAACTACACACGCTCCTGGATTTGCGTGGCAGCATTCCTTCTTTCATCCATATCAGCGACGGCAAGCTTCACGACGTCAATGGTCTCGATCACCTGATCCCGGAACCAGGGGCCTTCTACGTTATGGATCGAGGTTACCCGGGTTTCGAGCGACTCTATCAGCTCAGTCAATGGGCTACATTCTTCATGACACGCGCCAAATCCAATCTCAAGTGTCGCCGTCTCTATTCCAACCCCGTCGAGAAAGATACGGGACTCAGATGCGATCAGACTGTCGTGTTGACCGGTTTCTACTCTTCCCAGCATTACCCCGGAAAACTGCGCCGCATCAAGTACCACGAAACCAGAACCAACAAGACGCTGATCTTTCTTGCCAATAACTTCATGCGGCCAACACTGACCACCGCTCAACTCTATCGCTGCAGATTAAGAAAAGAGGCCGTCGCGTTGGAGCCTGCCGAACATTGAGCAAGGAGCAGGAAAAAAGGATTCAAAAAGCCATCGTGGACAAAGAACCCGATCAGCTCAAGTTGCCATTTGCGCTGTGGACGCGCATTGCTGTGCAACAGCTGATTAAGGAACTCTTTGGCATCAATATGCCGATTCGCACTGTGGGAGAGTATCTTAAACGCTGGGGATATACGCCTCAGAAGCCCTTGCGCCGGGCCTATGAGCAAAACGCCAAGGCGGTTAAAAAGTGGCTGGATGAACAATACCCTGCCATTGTGAAAAAGGCAAAGGCTGAAAAGGCAGAAATCCACTGGGGTGATGAGACCGGGCTTTGCAACGACAGCCAGCATGGTCGCAGTTATGTCCCACGGGGGCAGACACCGGCGATTCGGCTGCCAGCCAAAAGAGAGCGCATCAACCTGATTTCCTCGATCACCAACCAGGGCAAGGTGCGCTTTATGCTTTACCGCAACACGATGAATGCCCAGACGCTGATCAAATTCTTGAAACGATTGATCAAAGATGTGGACCAGGAAGTTTTTCTGATTCTGGACGATCTTCGGGTTCATCATAGCAAGCTTGTTAAGGAATGGCTAAAAGACCATGAGGATCAGATCGAATTGTTATTTTTGCCTTCCTACTCACCTGAATAAATCCTGATGAGTATTTAAACTGTGATCTGAAAGCCGGGGTTCATTCCAGAGTTCCGGCGCACAACAAAAAGCAACTGACCAAAAAGGCGATCTCTCACTTGCGCATGCTTCAAAAGAATCCCAAGCGAGTTAAAAAGTATTTTCAACATCCTAAAATTACGTATGTCGCATAATGTTCTATTTAATTGCCGGATAATAACGACGAAGGGTAGTTAGCAGAGAAGATTCGTCAGGTCCAGCGTTGCTTGGAATCTACTTTTCCCAAACGTAGATGCTCGAGGCTTCAAAATCGACGATATGTTTCAGCCCCTCAAAATAGTACATACCCGGAAGGTTCACCTCATCTCTTTGATTGACGGCTACTTCAGTATTCCGTCTGAACTCTGCTATATTTACTTCGAGAGAGCAAGAGCTGATCCCAACCTACGCTTAAGGCGAAAAATAACGCTAATCACTACCTGAAATATTGGAGTCATTAACTTGTGTCCATCCATAAATGAGAAAATTTGTGCAAGGTCAAGGAAGGCGAAAATTTTAACCGCAGGAATACATTGAAGTATTTTGAGGATTAAAATTTGAGCCTGACGCAGAGATTGATGGACACTAACTTGAATCCCCTTCTTCTGGATTTTGGGATAAACGAGCGACCTCGGCGACCCTATCTGGTGGTCCAAGGACAAAAAGCACATCGTTATCACAAAATGGCATGTTTACGTTTGGATTAGATAATATTTGTGAGTTTCGGCGTATTGCCAATACTGTAACTCCATATTTCTTTCTCAGCTCAATTTCAGCTAAACTTTTTCCAACTAAAGGTGATCTTTCAACAACCCTCAACGTACTAATTTCAACATCGGGAAGCTGAAGGTTTAAATCGGAAAAAGATGACGACTCTTTGAAAAGGCTTCGAAACATTTCGTAACCATCTGATCGTATTTCTGCGACGAGCCTTTCGATTTCATTTCTTGGTATAAGATATTTAGCCAAAACCCGGGTGAAAATCTCCACTGATGTCTCAAACTCTTCAGGAATGACCTCGTTAGCTCCTAATTCATACAAAGGCTTCATCTCTTGGAGATAACGGCTCCGTACAATCAAATGAACCTTTGGATTAAGCCTTCGAATGATTTCAGTAATTCTGCGGGTTGACGCTGGATCATTGATTGCAATTACAACAATTCTCGCATCTTTGATGTTTGCGTGCTGAAGTACGACCTCCTGGGTTGAATCTCCATAATAAATTGGTTCTCCCTGTGCTTGTTCTTTCCTCACAGTTTCGGGGTTCATTTCAATGATTGCATAGGGAATACCTGTTACTCTAGCGGCACGTGCCACATTCCTACCGTTCACTCCGAAACCGATTATAATAAGGTGATCTTTCCTGTCCACGACCTTTGTTTGTGAAACAGGATAAAAGCCGGACATCAACCTTTTCGGAAGCGGGAACCGTAGAATTATATCTGCCAGGCGGGGCGCCAAGGTAATAATGAATGGTGTCGCCGCCATGCTAAGAACAGAGCCAGCCAGAAACATCTGATACATATCTCCGGCCATTAAACCGTGTTCGACACCGGCTCTGGATAAAATGAAAGAAAATTCACCAACCTGACTTAGTGCAAGACCAACAAGGATTGAAGTGCGAAGTGGAAAACCCAACAAAACCGTTGCAAAGCTGGCAATGATGGATTTTAAAACCAAAATGCATAAAGCGATCAGCGCAATGGTACCAGGTTGCCGGAAAAGGAAACCAATATCAAACAGCATACCAATGGAAACAAAAAAGAAGGTTGTAAAGACATCACGAAAGGGTAAGATATTTCCGAGTGCTCGATGACTGTATTCAGATTCGGAAATGATCAATCCTGCTAAAAATGCACCCAGGGCAAGAGAAAGCCCCGCACTGGAAGTTATTAACGCAACCGCGAGGCATATTAAAACTACGCTTAACAGGAAAAGTTCCCGGCTCCGTGTCCTGGCGATTTGATACAATACCTGCGGAATAATCCATTTAGTACTGACGATCACCAACCCGATGATTCCGATTCCTTTGGCAATAAGAACAAGGGCGGATTTACCTGAATCCCCTGTTTCTCCGGCCAGTAAAGGTGTAACCAATATCATTGGAACAATAATGATATCCTGGAAGATCAAGATGCCAAGAGTTGTACTTCCATGGGGACTATCAATTTCAGCTCTTTCTTGGATTAGCTTGAGCACAATGGCCGTGCTGCTGAGGGATATAAGAAATCCTATAAAGACCGATTCACCAATAGGTTGACCCAGTTGCCTGGCTATAAGAAAAGTAACTAAAAGTGTTAACAACACCTGAATCGACCCCCCCATCAGGATCGATTTCTTGATTTGTATCATCCTTTTAAATGAGAACTCGATTCCTATAGTGAAAAGCAATAATACAACACCGATTTCAGCTAAAATTTCAACTTCATGAAGTGCATTTATCAGTCCGAGTCCGTAAGGCCCGACAAATATCCCTGTAAG
Source organism: Deltaproteobacteria bacterium (assembly GCA_019310525.1). Lineage (NCBI taxonomy): Bacteria > Pseudomonadati > Myxococcota > Myxococcia > Deltaproteobacteria bacterium. The sequence continues at coordinate 13,593 of JAFDEE010000118.1, forward strand.
GAGGAATCCCACAACCGCCGGCACGCGAAGTCGATGACATATAAAGAGCACCGCAATAACCAGTCCAAATATAACGACAATGTCATTTAGCAGCGGTATTTCCATATTCTAATTTACCTTATAATTCATATCGAAAAGCCCAAAGCAATAAGACGCGCAATGTTATATTATTTTCTTGGTTCCTCGACGTTTTGTGTGGATTTGATTATAGAAGGATCAAATCCACACAAAACGTCATTAGGAGGTTAATATCATGCATGGCAACCAGATTTTGACCCTTGGTTTGGGAT
>JAFDEE010000119.1 GCA_019310525.1 Deltaproteobacteria bacterium
TCAAATCGAGGATGCGATCCGCAAGATCATGGCCGAACACGTTGGAGTGATGCGGACGGCGGAAGGGATCAAGACGGGAATCCGGAAGTTGGAGAGGTTGGAGACCTTCCTGGATGAGATGAAGGCCAGGGACCTCCATGAACTGATGAGGACCCACGAAACCCGTTCTCTGCTCCAGGTAGGAAAGATGATGGGTAAAGCCGCCCTTTTCCGGTGTGAAAGCAGGAACAAACCTTACCACCACCGGCTGGATTTTCCGGAAACGGACGATAAGAGGTGGTGCGGCTTGGTGATACTGGAAAAGAAAGGGAACGATATCTCTTGCAATTTTGAGCCCATCGTCTACCAGAAGACCTGACCCTTATGCCGGTAAGATCACGTGGGAGAACCCGGGCTCCCGGCGCGGAACCGCCCGGGAGAAAAAATCGAGCTTGAAATGGAGGAACCTCATGCCCCCTGCATTCGATTATGAAAAATGTACCGGTTGCGGGACCTGCGATGCGCTTTGCCCCGCCGATGCCATTTACATGAAAACCGACGACGAAGGGGAGACCCCTTATTTGAAGTACCCCGATGAATGCTGGCACTGCGGCTCATGCCGGCAGGACTGTCCCGCCGAGGCCATAACCATCCTTTTCCCTCCCGACATGCTCAGCATTTGACTGGGAAGGAGTCCCCTCCGCCCACTTGAGAAGTCGGCCCAAGGGGATCCGAACTTATCGCGTTTCTCCAGGATCTCCCCGATGAGATCCGCCGCCTTTCCCTTTCCAATAGGCGGATCTCCAGCTATTTCATTGCAGGTATTACCGCATGAGCCCCGGCAGGAACAGGGCCACTTGAGGGAAGAAGAGGATAATGAGATTGCAAAGGAGCAAAGCCATCAGCATTGGCAAGACCCCTCTGAAGATGGCCTCCAACGGCACGTCCTTTGCCACTCCGTAAACAACATAGACGTTCACCCCTACCGGAGGAGTAATCACCCCCATTTCGGTGATCAGGACGATCACGACTCCGAACCAGATGGGATCGAACCCCAGGGCCTGGGCCACGGGAAAAAAGATGGGGATGGTGAGCATGATCATGGCCAGAGCGTCCATGAAACATCCACCGAAAAGGTAGATCACTATGATCACCACCATAATGGCGTGCCTGGATAAGGGCAGGGTGGTGACCCAGCCCGCCAGGTCAAAGGGGATCCTCGTGATGGCCATAAAATGCCCGAAGATCGTCGCCCCGGTTACGATCACCATGACCATGCAACTGATCCGGGTGGTATCGGCCAGGGAACGAACAAAACCCTTCCATGTAAGCTGTTTCCTCAAAAGGGCAATGACCAGGGTCAGGAATGCCCCGGCCGCCGCAGCCTCCGTGGGAGTGAAAATGCCGAAAAACATTCCTCCCATCACCAGGGCGAAAATAAGGAGGGTTTCCAGGACTCCGGCAAAGGAGCGAAGTTTCTCGCCCAGACTGGTCCGGGGACCGGCCGGTGCCAGTGAGGGATTCTTTAAGACCCTGAGATAGATGACCAGGAGGAAAAGGCCGGCCAGGAGGATACCGGGCAGAATACCTGCGGCGAAAAGCTTTCCGATGGATTGCTCTGTTAGAATCCCGTAGACGATGAAGATAACGCTGGGTGGAATCAGGATTCCCAGGCTCCCGGCGGCCGCCACCGTGCCTGTTGCAAGGCTCATGTCATACCCGTAACGTTTCATTTCCGGGAGGGTCACCGTGGCCATGGTGGCAGCCGTGGCATTGGTTGAACCCGATATGGCGGAAAAGCCTGCACAGGCGGCGACTGTGGCCATGGCCAGCCCACCCTTTCGATGGCCTACCAGCACGTAGGCTGAGTCATAAAGCCTCCGGCTGATTCCGGAATGAAAGGCGATCTGGCCCATAAAGACAAACAGGGGAATCACGGTCAAGCCATAGGATGAAAATACGTCCCATACGTCCCTGGCAAGAAGGGACAGACCTGCATCCACCGTCACCACGTAACTGAACCCCGCGAGACCCACGGCACCCATGACGAAACCCACGGGCATGTTGGAAAACAAGAGGACGACCAGAATACAAATACCTATGATGCCAATCGCTGTCAGACTCATTTGAAAAACAACCTCGTACTGCTTTTGACCAGATCCACAAATAAGACCAGGCAAACTGCCCCCGCCGCGATGCCGATGCCGTAAACAAATGGATAAAACGGCAGTTTCAGGGTGAGGGAAACCTCACCGCTCGCCCGCAGGCTCGATGCATAGAGCACGGATCTCCAGGATATGAGGGCGAAGAGGATGAGACTCAGCAGATTGGTAAGGGTCTCGATCCCGGCCTGCAATCTGTTAGGAAGGAGCCGGACTATAAGACTTACCGATACATGCCCTCGCTCGTTTGAAGTATGGGCCATGGCAAAGCCGACCGCCACGGCGCCGAAGAAACAGACCAATTCGTAGGTCCCTGGAATCGGTCTCCGAAAAAGCCTCAAGATGACATCCGCACAGGTGAGTAACATCATCAAGATTATGGCAATGCCGGCAATCCAATAGAGCACCCGTGCGAATCGATCGCTGAACCGTTCAAACCCTTCCATAGCATAAAAATCCCCCCCGGGAACCACCCTGCAAAGACAAGGCGCTTCCCGGGGTATCTCGCAGTAAAAAAGTCAACTACTACTTGCTGTATTTTTTGATGAGGTCTCTCACGGTCTGCACGTACTTGGAACCGTTCGGCGTATTGGCGCTATAGTCATTGATCACCGGTTCAACGGCTTGCCGCCACCGCGCGCTTTCGGCATCGGAGAGTTTAATGAGTTCGTTTCCAAGGCTCTTGGCGAATTCGAGCCCTGCGGCATCCGAAGCGTCCCAAGCGGCTCCGTGGACATCCACCCACTCATCGGCCACCTCATCCATGACCTTCTTCACGTCATCGGGCAGGGCGTTCCATTTTTTGAGGTTCATGACCACGAACATGGCAGTGGTATAACCAACGCTGTAACACATTGTAGTATATTTCACGACTTCGCCCTGCTTCCAGCCCTTGAGCACCTCGATGGGGCTGAAGGTACCCTCTACGACACCCTTCTGCAAGGCCTCATAGGTTTGACCCTGCGGCATGGCCACCGGAACCCCTCCCAGGGCCTTTACCACCTTTGCGCTCAGACCGGTGGCACGGATCTTCATGCCCTTGAGATCCTCGAGTTTACGAACCGGCTTCTTGGTGTGGAGTATGCCGGGGCCGTGGGCATGGACGTAAAGGATCTTCACGTCTTGCAATTCCTTGGGATTGACCGTCTTGGCAAAGGCATTAGCCACCCTTGTGGCCACCTTTCCGGAAGGGTAGCCCATGGGCAGATCAACCGCCGCCATAACGGGAAAGCGTCCCCTGGTATAGGCAAAGCATGAATTTCCCAGGTCGGAGATCCCCTTTACCACGCCGTCATAGACCTGCGGGGCCTTGGTCAGAGTCCCCCCGGGGAAAGTAGTGATTTGTACTTTTCCATTGGTTCGTTTTTCAACTTCTTTTGCAAAATCAATCGCTGCTTTGGCTTGTGAATGTGAAGGGGGAAAGAAGATGCTAAAGGTGAGCTTGATAGTGGCGGCATTTGCCTTGGTCGCGCCCATAGTGAAAAAAGAGACGGCTACCAATCCAACGAGTAAGAACAAAAAGGCCTTTCTCATCATTCGAACATCCTCCTTGCTTTGAATGGTTCCTGAACCTCGCTTGCCTCGATTCCCTTTGAACTCCTGACCTTCCACCTCCTTTCCATGGTGTCCCTTTTATTGACAAAAAGGGGCATCACTGCCCATGGTTTAGCTATAATATGGCTACACTGAAAAATTACGAATGTCAAGCTGAAATTATGATACGGAAAGTTTCGGCCGAATGACGACCAGGATCATGCAAAACCGCAGCACATTTCTTGCCCTGGAAATCACCCTGCCGGCAGAAAGAGTACGATAATAAATCAATCAGACAAATTAGGACCACATGTGTTTACTATTATTATGGATCCGATAGTAGGAAAGTGCAACCGCCTTTCTCTTTCACCTGATTTTCGAGTTCTCGGTATTTTGTGTAGATAGTGTCCATCCATAAATGAGAAAATTTGTGCAAGGTCAAGGAAGGCGAAAATTTTAACCGCCCCGCTTGGGATACCAAGCGGGACAAGCCATACATTGAAGTATTTCGAGGATTAAACCCAAATTATGCGTGAACGCTTGCCCAAGGAAGGGGAAAGGGATTTTCCCTGAAGCGGCCTATTTTGGCTCTGGAGCAGCCTGCCTGCCGCAGGCAGGGAGAGCGGAGGAGCCAAAATCGGCAGTGAGCGGAGCCATGGACGGCGTAGCGCCTGCCCGCCGGCTGTTTGGCGGGAACGTAGCGGAGGGAACATCCCTTTCCCCTTCACCCATTAGATGCTGTCAGAATGCTTCAACATATTGCAATAAAAATCAATTTCATTGTTGGTGCATAATTTGGGTTAAAATCTGAGCCTGACGCAGAGATTGCGGAAATTGGCCATTTTATGGATGGACACTAGATAGGGCTGATCCCCCAGGGAAAGGGGGGCTAAGCCCTACCCTGTCTCCTGGGGCCCAGCAAAAGGGGGGATAAAAGTTAAGATCAAACCCAAAAAGTCGCTGAATACTGTGAAGATAGAAGATTGGCTATTGCGGGCTGAAGATATGTTTTTCTGAAACCGCCGGTCACTGCTTTATCGGGTATTGAGTCTCTTCAGGGTGGTCTGGGGCTTCCAGCAAATCGGAATCGGAATCACCTGTTTGGACGGGAAAATCGGTCTCCGTTATCCCCGTTTCCAAGGCTTCCCTTCCATCTGTATCCTTTCTGTCAAGGCCGATGATGCCCAGCAATTCATCCACCGTCCCTTTCATACCCTCCGCCTCATTATTCAACACGCGGCTTGCCGAGGCGCATTCTTCCGCACTGGCGGCGTTTTCCTGGGTCAACCGGTCCATTTCGAGGATGGCCTTATTTATCTGTTCGATCCCGCGGGCCTGCTCACTTGAGGCCGCGGCGATTTCCTGGACCAGATCTCCAACCTTCATGGAGCTCGCGGTCACCTCTTCGAATGCCTCATTGGTCTTGCCCACGATCTCCGCGCTGTTCTTGACTTTATTTACGGTGCCGTCAATGAGGACCGCCGTATTCTTGGCCGCCTCTCCTGCCCTCATAGCCAGATTGCGGACCTCATCGGCGACAACGGCAAAACCTGCGCCGGCCTCCCCGGCCCTTGCAGCCTCTACCGCGGCGTTCAACGCCAGGAGATTGGTCTGAAAAGCGATCTCATCTATCGCTTTCACGATTTTTTGAGTCTCCATGCTTGCACCGGATATGTCCTCAATAGCCGTGGTCAGTTCCTTCATCGATCCATTGGCCTTTTCCACAATCCGATTCACATCTTTCATCAAGCCGTTGGCCTGGCTCGCATGATCAGCGTTCTGCCTTGTCATGGAAGACATCTCCTCCAAAGCTGAAGAAGTTTCCTCCAAGGAAGAAGCCTGCTCACCGGTGCCTTCCGCCAGGGAATGGCTGGCTGAGAGGATCTGGTTCGAGGCCGATGCGACTCTCAGGGCCCCCTGGTCGATTTTCCTGGAAATCCCTCGGAAAATCCTGATTATTCCCCTGGTCATAAAGATGGCCGCCAGGATGCCGACGATAATTACAGCTATACCCATCATACTGATATACCGTTTGACCGTCTGGGCGGAGGCCAGCATGGCGTCATCCGTCATAGTGTGCTTCTTCACCTCGCCGCGCATAGCGGACAACAGGGACTGACTGGCGCGAAGGGCCGGCAGGGTCTCCTGAGCATAAATACGATCAGCTTCCCGCATTCCCTTGAGCATATCCTCGGCCTCCGCCCTCACCTTCCTGAGGGCCGCGACCGTGTCATGCAGGGCAGGCAGGGTTTTCGTCTTGAAGATCTTCCTGGCTTCATCGTTTCTCATCACCGACAGCATTTCATAGCTGATCGCCGCCGTGAAATGTTTTGACAACTCTTTCAGGTATGGAAGCATACGAGAAGTATATAGTTGTTCTGCTTTAACCTTGTCCCCTTCTTTCAATGCGGCGTCGATTTCAACCGCGGAATCGTAAAGATTCTGAAGCGGAATCTTGCATCGGGAAAGGGTCTTTTTCAACAGGGGGAAGTCCTTGGTATATTCGGCCGCTTCTTTGGAATCCATGAATTTCCAAATAGCGCTTGTCGAAGGATCGGTTTCCACCCCCAGGTTGTTCTTTCCCTGGAGGATGCTCTCAGACACCTTTATGGTCCACCCCCGAACATCCTCAAGGCAGTCTTTGAGAATGAGGAGAAGACCTGGATGAATCTTCTTGTAGGATTCCTTGATCTCCGCTGCACTCCGGTAAAGCTTTTCCTGGGAAGACTTGAGCTCTTTTATCAGGGCGGCCATTTTTTCATTTCCTTCAATCACTTTCCTGGCCCCCTCACCATAGATCCATTTCCCCAGGGGAGTGGACCGAGGATCGATTTCCACGGATAGCTCGGTCTTGTTCTTGATGAAAAATTCGTCAATTGAGAACACCCATTTAAAGAGATCCAGTTCCCCACCGGCCAGCAAGTCCGGAAGGCCCTCATCAACCTGCTTGAAGTGAGTGACTATGGCTCGGGCCGATTCGTGAAGTTTTTTATGGACCCCTTCGATCTTCTGGAGATAGGGTTTCAGGGTCGGAACCAGTCTTTCGGCTTCCTTCCTCCCTTCTCCGTAAAACCACTTTCCAAAAGAGCACTTGCGCTCATCTATCTCAACCGGAAGTCTGGTGGTTTCTTTGTCGGTCAGCAGGGTGTTGATGCCGTTGGCCCAGTTAAGCTGATCCACCATCATCTGGGAAATGAGTCCGTCAAGTCTGTTCCCGTCAATGGCTTGGCTGGCATTTCCTACGATCCCGTCGATGCCGGTAAAGCTCAAAACAACCATTCCCGCCAAAAGGATCAGGATGATACCGAACCCACACGCTATTTTTTTCCCCAAGGTGAGATCCTGAAATCTCATTTCCCTTCTCTCCCTTCCATTAGATTGTAGCCGATCGCTGCCGAGGGAAAGGCTTCCCCTGACATCTCCCAGAAATCACCTTTATCCATTCGGTCCCGCACACAGTACTTGACGTGTTGCCCGAAACCAAGAGCAGAGATCTCCACCTCCGGCCCTTGATCAATCGAACCGAGCAAGCCCTGTTTTTTCGGATCTCTTGTGCATCTATTCCTGGAAACCGAGGAAAAAGATGAGGCCCGGTTCCGGCCATGGTAGTCACTCCGATTAAGGTCCATTCAATGCCGCTTTTCCTCTCAAAAGGAATATGCAAAAATCACACAAAAATAGCTGCAATAATCATTCCATTTGCCTTATTTCAACCCGGATGGATCTAACGTTGGGCCTGACAGTTTGGCCTGTCGAGCTGCCTGCATCTTCAGGGTTCATCAAAGCCGGTACAATTATGGGTCATTTCACCCATTCATTCTGTGTCAGCTGCCTCATGTTGAACCCCGCGGAAAAGTATGACCGACATTAATTTGACACCAGGATAACTTTTCCCGC
>JAFDEE010000120.1 GCA_019310525.1 Deltaproteobacteria bacterium
GATCTCCAGGTTCAGGTTCTTCAGGTTGTTCTGAGAAGCGCCCAGGACCCGTATAGCGCCATATCTTGTTTTCCTTGATTTTTGCATAAACAATCTTGATTCCGCCCGGATGAAGAACCTCATCAGGGGTCATTGCGAAAAGAAGTAGGTGGTTCCTATAAAAAATGGCTCCCGTGGGGAGTCCTCTCCATGATAGGGACAAATCCTTTCGCCTGCAACCGCAAAGGAGATGGTTTGCCGGACTGCCGGGATGATTGAATCCAGTCCGGAGAAGAGCAAAGGGCAGGAAGATTATTGAGGGTTTCCGGGAAGAAGCGGAATTGTATTTACCCGGACATGGGGTATGAAGGGACCCGGTTTGAATAACGGGATGGGCAAGGTCTTTATCAGATTCCCTCGTAACATTCAGGGTGGGTTTCACCGTAAAGGATGTATGCCATGAGGGTCCTGAAAAGATCGTGCTTCAGCCGGTGGTCCGGGTAAAGGTCCGCCGAGATGATATCCCCACAGGGATAGATGTGCCATCTGCTGAACCTGCCTGATGATTTTATCCTGTCCATATAACCGACTCGTCCCCTGAGGCCGTCCCTGAACTGGAGGATGAAAGAGCAGGTCAATTCATCGCCTGGCGAAAACCCGTCGGATTGGAAATCCTTGAATTCTGTGCGGACCGGACGGATCCAGTGGAGCCCTTCTCCCTTGCCCACGGCGATGCCGAGATCGGGGAAGTGCCGGTCGAATATGGGAAAATCTTCCACCACATAAAGGATCCCTGACCCGGAGCGCTCGGTCTGTCTCGATGTTTGGAGCTTTCCCTTGAATCCTGCAAGGATCCGTTGCCTTCGGGAAACCCGGGAACCATCCCCTTCACGGAGGGCTCCCCGGCCGGCCCTCCCTTTATCCGGGGCCAGGGGAAGGGTGATCGTTCGGGGACAGTTCGAGATCTTTTGGTAAAGATCAAAGGGCTTTTCCAGGATGACACCCGGGATGCTCTTGTCCTGGTTCCAAAAATGGTAAGCTATTTCTTCTCTTAATAGATGTTTCAGGTTTACTGGATTCATGGTTTAACTTGAATTAACCTCGCCTGATGTATTGTTTGTCGGCGGTCCCGAGGGGTCGAAACCTAAATGGACGATCGCCGATTGATATCAGCCTTTGAATTAGAAGCTTCAGCCGGGAAAGATGCAAGGTTCACGCCATAAAGGGTTTGTTTGTAACTTATTGATATTTCGCCTGAAAATTTTCAAGGAAAAGTGCCTATGGCTCGTTTCGGCCTTGTTGTGCCATGGGCGGCTTACACCCTCCAGGGGGTCGGAATAATGATTCGCAAGGAATCTTGGAGGGTTATTGGATGGGGGAAAAATATGCAGGCATAGGGGCGATTTTTCCCGGGTTGCTGAATTGAAATTGCGGCACAAAGAGATTTCCGGATGGAATTCATTTTTTTACCAGTGTCTCCTTCCCGGCGCCCGATGCATTTCGATTGAAAGAATCAAAGACGTATATGGCGAGACCCGTCCATATGCATCCGAAAGTGATATAGTTTGCCAGGGTGAAAGGTTCTCCGTATCTGAAAACAGCCAAAAGGAACATAAGGCTTGGGGCAAGGTATTGTAATAGACCCATAGTCGAATACCGAAGCCGCCGTGATGCCATGGTGAACCAAACCAGTGGGAATGTGGTCACAGCCCCTGCCAGGAAGAGCAGCACGGTCGTTTTGGTGTCAACGGTTCCAAAGGCAAGGGTTCCTGTTGTTTCAAGGTGGATAAGGTAAGCAAGGGCAATAGGACAAACCAGAGCAGTTTCCACAAAAAGGCCGTTCACCGCTTCTATCCTCACCGTCTTTCGCAATAGCCCGTAGGTGCCGAAGCTGAATGCCAGCACCAGAGCGATCCAGGGAAACCTGCCATATTGAATGGTGATGTTCGCGGTCCCTGCCGTTGCAAGCAGGACGGCCACCACCTGAAGGGGACGGAGCCTCTCCTTTAGAAACAGTACGCCCAACAACACGTTTACCAGGGGGTTGATGTAGTACCCAAGACTGGCCTGAAGGAGCCTCCCCGTGTTGACTGCGTAAATAAAAACAAGCCAATTCGTGGTCACGAGCAGGGCGGTTACAGAAAGGGTCCTCCATACGCCTTTGAGTGACAGGGACTTTCGAAGTCCGTGCCAGTCATTGGCCAGAGTTATCAGTAGGGCGGTCAATGGTACAGACCAGATGACCCGGTGACTCAGGATTTCAAGAGATGAAACATGACCCACTGATTTGAAATATATGGGTACCAGACCCCAGAAAGCATAAGCCCCAAGGGCACAGATTACGCCCACGTTTTGCTGCTTGGATGCAGTCACGACACGCATTTCCTCATCGCCTGAAATTTGAATTTCATGCGTTACTCTCTTCACGAAAGGAACCACTCCTGGTCAAAATCCCCTGATCCAATCGGATCGTTTGGGTCGGTGGAGCATGACACACTTTCCTCCGGAAGTCAGTAGAACTTTTCAAACTATCTTATGAACCCGGATTATGCAATTGCCAAGTTTGCGAAGATGCAAGGCGTAAGGTGCGAAGACGTACTTTTAGTACTTCGAGCGCCTTACAACACAGCAGATTCGGCAAAATCAGCAATCCCGAAGGGTGACGAATTTTGAATAAATTTGATGTTTCCGGACTGCACCTTTTTGGTGAATGCAATCTGATCTGGAAAGATATCCAACAGTCTATAATCAATGAACTACCCCACCGCAAGCAGCGGGGTATTCAACCCGAAGAGATTAAATAAATGATTTCTTTCAAAATTCGTCATGCATAATTTGGGATGAAGACACTGTAAGACAAGCTCGTTTCCATCCATAAACGATCTTTTTGTACAGTCTTCCACCTTTGTCACGGCTGCGGTGTGACAAGCCGCGTCAACCCGCCAGAGGCTGGTAAGTCTGCGGGATTCATTCCAAGTGACGTATTGAATTGCACGTCTCCGCGCATAGTGACGACTTCCCCTTCAGGCCTCTCCCGATGGGCCGGGGAGGCCCCCACCTTGAGCGATTATCTGGTGAATCAAAAAATGCACTTGACATGAATGCGTTTTGCGTTCATCATGCATGCAAAATGGTAATGTTTTGCTGGCATATTGATGGTGAATTGAATGCTTGATGTCTTGGGGTGCATTTTGGCTGCCTATCCCAAAACTGCCTTGAACCTAAATAGTGTCCATCCATAAATAGGCAATTTTGTTCAAGGTCAAGGAAGGCGAAGATTTTAATCACAGGAATACATTAAAGTATTTCGAGGATTAAAATCTGAGCCTGACGCAGCTTGTCACGCCGTAGCCATAGCGAAGGCGGAAGATTGGGGAAAAGGGCCATTTATGGATGGACACTAAATAAAAGGATCTCATCAAAATTTTGAAACGCTCAGTTTAGGTTGAGATCAAGGGGGTAAGCTAAATTGGATCCTTTGGAGATCTACAAAGACCTTAAACACAAGATCGTATGGCTGGAGTTGAAACCCGAGAGCACCCTGAATTTGGCCGAAGTGGCGGCCAGTTACGGGGTCAGCCGAAATCCTGTAACCATCGCTCTTACCCGGCTTGATGCCGAAGAGTGGGTGATTCGCCATGGCTCCCATTACATGGTCAGCCCTTTGACCCTTGAGCGCATGAGGGAGATCACTGAGGTTCGTGCCGTGACCGAGGTCCAGGCCAATATCTGGGCAATGCATCGGATGTCCATGGAAGGGCTCAAGGAACTGAAAGAACTCAAAGAGGAGATCATCCAGTTAGGGGAGAAGGTGACCAACCGAACCATGGTGGAAATGGATGTCAGGTTCCACAACCTTCTCTACAGAGAGACCCGGAACAGCAAGCTGGCCCAGATTCTGGATCAGTTGCTCAGCCATTACCTTCGTTTCTGGCTTGCTTCACCCTCACGGATCAATAGAACAGACTTTTTTGCTCAGACCCTTGAGATCATCCGGGCCGTCGAAGAAAAGGATGAGGTCAGGCTCAGAGCGGCCAGCGCTGAACACATCAAGATATCCCTGGATGAAATCATGGGGCTGCGGTGAAGCAATAAAGACCGAAGTATGGGGGAAATGCAGGCTGACAATCTTTTAAGAAAGGAGAAATAAGAAATGGAAGTGCTGAATTTCAAGGACTGTGAAGATGTCAAGATAGAGAAGTTCCCTTTTAAAGGTGAGATGCGTGACGTAATCGGGACCAGCGTGAGGTGGCTTTCCCGTTACGGGGACGACGGCAATGGATATCCGGAATACGGCCTCCGATACTTTACGATTCAACCCGGCGGCGAGATCCCGATTCACAATCACTTTTATCACCAGACTATGTACATCCTCTCCGGCAGGGCCGAATGCTGGCAGTTCGACATGGAAGAGAACATAGTGGATAAAAAAATCGTGGGGCCCGGCGACTATATCTACGTGCCGAGCATGGAACCCCACGGCATGAAGAACATCGGGGACGATATCCTGACCTTTCTCTGTTGTATCGGCAATGTGTACGAGAATGAAAACGATCAGGGGGTATAGATAATGATGACTGCAAAGCGTCTGGAAGCATTCGACGCCTACCTCGGAACCGCCATGAACGTCATCCTCACGCGGATGAAAGAAGAAGGGAAGGATGTGATCAATCTGGGCCTTGGAGATCCGGATACCCAGCCTCCGGAGCATCTTCGCAAGGCCTTGGCGGACGCCTGCCTTAACCCGGATCACCATCATTATCCCAGTTTTTATTCCCAGAGGCCCCTGAGGGAGGCTATTTCCACCTGGTACAGAGAACGTTACGGAGTTGAAACCGATCCAGAGACCGAGGTGCTTCCTCTCCTGGGATCAGCAGAGGGGCTCTTTCACATTCATTCTTGTCTGCTCGATATCGATGATGTCGCCCTTGTCCCGGATCCGGCCTATCCCGCTTACGAGGCCGGGGTCAAGATCGCAGGGGGGGTCGTGGAGTATGTGCCCTTGCTCAAGGAAAACGGATTTGTGCCGGACCTGGAGGCCATCCCCAGTGACACGGCCCGCAGGGCCAAGATGATCTGGATCAATTATCCGAACAATCCCACGGCCGCCGTGGCCACGGAGTCCTTTTTTCAAAGACTGATTGAATGGGCCAGGGAATACGAGGTGGCGGTAGTTGCTGACAACCCTTACTCAGAGGTCTGTTTTGATGGTTATCGTCCCCCCAGTCTCTTGAGTTTCCCGGGTGGCGCGGATGTCGGGGTCGAGTTCAATTCTCTTTCAAAGGCTTACAACTGTTGTGGGTGGCGTGTCGGCATGGTCCTGGGAAACAAGGACATCATCGCAGGGTTGGAGAAGATCAAATCCCACTCCGATCGGGGTATATATTATCCTCTCCAGGTGGCGGCCGTCGCGGCCCTGACCGGCCCGGATGACTTCATGGCGGGGCGGAACAGGATGTTTCAGGAACGGCGCGATGTCGTGGTCAATAGCCTGAAAGAAATGGGACTGGCTGTCGAACTCCCAAGGGCCACCTTCTATGTCTGGGCCGCCATTCCGGAGGGATACGGCACATCCAGAGACTTCTGTTTCAAAGTGCTTGATGAGATAGCCGTCTGGATGATTCCGGGTTCCATGTACGGACGACATGGGGAAGGCTACTTTCGGATCGCCCTCACCCATCCGGCCGACCGTCTGTCCGAGGCCATGGATCGACTCAGGGGTTTTCTGTGAAATAGGTGAGGTGGGGACGCCGGTAAAAAAGAAAGAAGTTTTTAAGGAAGAGGGCCCCCGAGTTGGATTTTCCTCAAAAAAGTGGACAGTGCTAAAAGCAAACTGCTGGCTGTGTAGTTTGCCCATATTTTTGGGGAAAGACCAGTGCTTTCGTTTCCTGGCCATCGGACACCTCCTTAAGGCCGGCTTTTGTAACACGCTTTCCGGAGTGTCCACTATAACTATACCCCTTCAGGGTCATTCTCCTTCGGTAATGTCATAATTTCAGCACATTGTCCGATTTTTTGGGGCCACCTCTCTTTTCGTTGTTCCGGAGTATGACTCTTCTTACTGATTCCCGAGTTGGTTGATGTAGTCAAACAGCGCGGTGAGCGCGCCGCCCAGTCGCTGAGGCCGGCCGGTGATAAAGATGCCGTGCCCACCGGGAGGATGGGTGTAAAACCGATCGACGGTTCCCCCATGTGCCCTGACAAAGTGTGCCATCCGCTTCATCCCCCGGCATGTCCGGCCCCCGTGATCTTTCCCCCCGCAGTACAGCCAGAAATGGGCGCCCCGGTAGGCGCTGGGTCCCAGATGTTGTAAAAACGGTGAGAGTTGTCCCTGGTACTCGGCAAACACGGCGCCTGAATCTGAAATAAACGCGGAAAACGCTTTCATGCCCTCAGGCGCTCGATCCATGGCGGCCAGCTCAAACGTGCGCGCCGACCCCTTGGAGAAACCATACAAAACCACCGGAACGCCATCCAACGGACAATGCGATTTCAACTGGTTGAGCGTGGCGCGTAGCAGTTCGTAAATGCGGGCACTGTCGTCAAACCGGAGGTTTCCGGCAGCGTCCACTTCGGCATATTGCACGGCGGCCACAGCGAAAGAATGTCGGGAACGCATAACGTGCCAGAATTTAAACATACGTTCTGCGCATCCCCCACTCCCGTGGAGCGCAACGATCAGTCTTTTGTTGCGTTGTTTGTTCCAATCATCAGGAAACCACACTATAAAGAATCGCCCGGCATCGATTGGAATAAATCCGCCACCGGCTTCCCGGACCGTTTTCAATACACCCGCCTGCTTTTCACATCCATGATTGGGAAAGTCAAACCCCTGATGCGCCTGGATCCAGGCCTTGCAATCGGCAAATGTCGGTTCGGAAGCCAGAACGTTGTAGCTGCTCCAACCCAAAAAGAGCCATAGTAATACACTCACCAACATCACAACACGACCACTACACAGTTGGATCATTTTCATTAGTCTCTCCTTTCGGTACCTGTTTGTTGAATGGCAAAAGCAGGCTCTTCTTTTATCTTTCGGTTTAATT
>JAFDEE010000121.1 GCA_019310525.1 Deltaproteobacteria bacterium
AAGGTCAAGGAAGGCGAAGATTTTAACCACAGGAATACATTGAAGTATTTCGAGGATTAAAATCTGAGCCTGACGCAGAGATTGGAGAAAAGGGCCATTTATGGATGGGCACTATTTACCAATTTAAAAATTCATCTATATTTGGAGTGGCAAGGCCTATGGATAGAGTCCCCATTACGAGGCAGGGTCTCGAAAAACTTAAAGAAGAACTCTCCCGCCTGGAACGGGTGGAAAGGCCCCAGAATATCCGGGCCATTGAAGAGGCAAGAGCCCACGGCGATCTCAGTGAAAACGCCGAATACCATGCTGCCAAAGAGAAGCAGTCCTTTCTGGACGGCCGAATCAACGAACTAAGGACGACCATCAGCCGTTGCGAGGTGATCGATGTGGAAGAAGGGCCGTCGGACAGGGTGGTCTTCGGCAAGACAGTTCTCCTCTATGATCTTCAAACGGATGAGGAGATCACCTATCAACTCCTAGGTCCTTACGAATCGGAACCGGAAAAAGGCAGGATCTCCGTCACCTCGCCCCTCGGGCAGGCCCTCATCGGGAAAAAGGAAGGCGACGAAATCCGGGTCCAGACTCCGGGTGGGATCCAGGAGTACGAAATCATCGAAATCCGCTGAGGGATCTTCAGTGGAAACCGTTCAACTCAACAAGTCCGTGACCATCCGTTACACCATGCACTCGCATCTGCCGGATGGGAGCGGCAAGCGGCGCGATCCCGAAACTCTGACCTTTATCTTCGGGGTGGAACGCCAAGTCCCCACCCTTGAGGCGGCCCTGGAAAACGCGTCCACAGGGCAGGTTTTCCACCTGGATGTCCCCCCATCGGAAATTTACGGGGAACACGATCCCGCCCTTGTAAGAGAAATTCCGAAAAAGGGGCTGATCAAACAGCGCCTCCGGGAAGGGCGGTTCTATCGGCAGATGAAAACGGGAAGCCTCATTTCCTTCAAGGTGCTGGAAATCCGGGAAAACACCGTGGTAGCCGACTTCAACAAGCCCCTTGCCGGGATCAGGGTCTCCATGGATGTAGAGGTTCTGGATATCAGGGACGCCACTCCCGAGGAGATCCGGAAAGCGATGGAGGTCCAGGCCAGGAAGGACATCGGGTGCGGATAAGGAAGGGAGCCACCGTCATGTCCCAAAGGATCTTCCTGCACGGACTGGAAAGCAGCAACCAGAGCACCAAGGCCGTCTTCTTCCGGGAGAGATACCCGGACATGTTGATCCCCAACTTCCAGGGCCCCTTCCGGGCCCGAATGGAAAGGCTGGAGGAGATTCTCGCCGGCCGATCGGACCTCGTCATCACGGGGTCGAGTTACGGGGGCCTCATGGGGGCAGTATTCGCCATGGAAAACGAAGAAAGGGTGAAACGACTCGTTCTCCTGGCCCCTGCTATCAACCTCCCGGAATTCGAGGCCTACCGAACGCGGACCATCGATATCCCTGTGCGGATCTTCCACGGCCGAAAAGACCCGGTCATTCCGATCGCGCAGATCGAACCCATCGCCAGGAAATGTTTCAGGGACCTTGAATTCCACCCGGTCGAGGATGACCACTTCCTCCACCGGACCTTCAAGACCCTGGATTGGGACCGTCTCCTGGCCTAACAGGCCGCCTCCACCGCCGCTCCTTACAGCGTCACGCCCTCCAGATACCGGGTGATGGCTCCGTCGTATTCGTGGGTCAAACGAAACACCTTTTTCGCCAGTCGAAACCGGGTCGCCAGCGTAGTGCCGCCCTGGTTTTCCTCCATTTCCCTCAACACAACACCGTAGTCCGCCGGATCAACGATGACCGTCACGTCGCGGTAGTTCTTCGCCGAAGAGCGCAGCATCGTGGGGCCGCCGATATCAATATTCTCAACGGCCTCCTCAAGGGTTACGCCTTCCTTGGAGACGGTCTTCTCGAACTGGTACAGATTCACCGCCACAAGATCTATGTTCCGGATCCCGTGCTCTTTCATGGTTCTGACGTGCTCGGGGTTGTCCCGCATTCCAAGGATACCCCCATGGACCTTGGGATGGAGGGTTTTCACCCGACCGTCCAGGATCTCCGGAAATCCCGTGAACTCCGAAATATCCAGGACGTCCACTCCCCCGTCACGAAGAACCCTTGCCGTCCCTCCTGTTGAAAGAATCTCTACGCCGAAGGAGACGAGGCCCCGTGCGAAATCAACGATCCCGGCCTTGTCCGTGACGCTGATGATCGCCCTTTCGATTTTTCTTGGTTCTCCCATGTCTTCTTCTCCAGAGCCATCGACCCATTCCGGTTCGGAATGGCTTGAAAATTCAAGGATTCCAAGGGGCAAGGGACCGAGTGATGAAATCCATGAGACCTTCACCCGGGGGAACCCTTGGCCCCTCGAACCCTTTTCGGATGAAAAACTCAGACTGAAATCTTCTGCCTGAAGGCCGGCCTGCCTTCAACAGGCAGGGCATTGCATAGGCTTCCCATATCAAAAGTTAGGGTCCCATGGCAAGCTCCATCAGGAGACCCTCCACTCCCAAAGGAAAAAACGGTTTTCTTTTGACAGTAGAAGGGGACAAAGGTACAACCTGAATTCGGCAAACTTGACGTTTGCAGGATTCAGGCACAAAACCTTCAGAGGTCGGCCCGGCCGGAGAAGACCAATTCCTTTTACATCCTCGCCAATACCGGCCCCGTGCAGGAGCACTTTAGAAAAAGAGATGAAACCGCTTTATGGACTTTATGGACTATCAGCATCCGGCCTACTTACTGTCACCTTTCCGGGCCTTTGGCTTTACACGAAATTGAAAGGCAGGCACGGAGAAGGGCTCAAGGAACGACTCGGCCTCTTCCCCCCAGGACCCATGGCGAGGATCAAAGGCTCCCCCCGTATCTGGATGCATGCCGCTTCCCTGGGGGAGGTCAAGGTCGCCTCCGCGATTCAGCGGGCCCTGTTCGATGCCCTCCCCGATTGCGCCCTCATTATCTCGACCACTACGGAGCACGGCAGGAACCTGGCCCGGGAAACCTTTCCACGCTCCACCGTGATCTACGCCCCAATCGATGTCCCCTTTTGTGTCAGGGAGGGTCTCTCCCGGGTCCGACCCGATATCATGGTGTTCCTGGAAACGGAAATCTGGCCCGCATGGATCACGGAGACCCACAGGAGGGCAGTGAAGATCGCCTTGGTCAATGGACGAATCTCGCCCCGTTCCCTGAATTCCTATCTTAAACTACGTCCTTTTTTCCGTGAGGTCCTGAAAAAGATCGACGCCTTCAGTATGATCCGGCAGGAGGATGCGGACCGGATCCTGTCCATGGGCGCCCCGCGGGAACGCCTCCGCATCAACGGCAATGCCAAGTACGATCTCTTGACCGAACAGGCGGAAGCGGGGTCCGAGGAAAAGATGCGCCGCACCTTAGGTCTCCGTCCGTCCGATCAGATCCTCGTGGCCGGCAGCACCCGGGACGGAGAAGAGGACATGATCCTGGATGCCTACATGAAGATCCGCGAAAACTTTCCGGAACTACTCCTTTTCCTGGCTCCAAGGCACATCCAACGCGCCCCGGAGATCGAGGCCCTCGTCCGGAAACGCGGCCTGGGATACCGGCTTCGCAGTGAGATGCCTGGAAATGGCCCCAACCCGAACGCCCCCGTTGTGATCATGGACACATTTGGGGAGCTCTTCAGGCTTTACAGCATCGCAACCATCACCTTCTGCGGGGCGAGCCTGGTCCCCCTCGGGGGCCAGAATCCCCTGGAGCCGGCAGCCTGGGGGAAAGCGCCCCTTTACGGCCCATCTATGGAAGACTTTCTGGATGCCAAAGAAATGCTTGAGGCGGTGGGAGGAGGCATCGAGGTATCTTCGGCGCAGGACCTCACTGAGAAGGCTCTCTGGTTCTTGAACAACCCCGAAGAACTGAAGGCGAGGGGAGAACGGGCCCGGGAAGCTGTCATGAAAAACCGCCGCGCCGCGAAGAGACATGCGGAGGTGATTCTCGAACTCCTTTCCTGACCCCTTTACTTATCCAGAAAAATATCCTTTCGGAACAACCACGATGCCCCTGGGAGTTACGGTAAAGTGCTTCCGATCCTCCCTGGGGTGGTATCCAATTTCTGTTCCGGGTGGAATCACGTTCTCTTTGTCGATAATGGTCTTCTTGATCCTGCAGTTTCTCCCGATCACGACGCCGTCCGAGACGACTGATTCGTCCACGGTGGCCCAGCTCCGCACCACAACGTTATATGAAAGCACGGAATTGCGTACGATCCCGCTCACGATGCAACCCGGGGCCACCAGGGAATCCAGGGCCTTCCCCACCCTGAATCCTTCCTTCCTCTCCGTGGCGAATACGAACTTGGCAGGTGGGGCCTGGATCTGACTTGTATGAAGGGGCCAGAGCTTGCCGTAGAGGTTGAAGTAGGGATCCACCCCGGTCAAGTCCATGTTGGCGTTCCAGTAAGCATCCAGTGTCCCCACATCTCTCCAGTAGGATGAATCCCGTGTGGGGTAAACAAGCCTGAATTCCCGGGTTCCATCTTCCAGGGTCAGGTTGACATAGTCCTTGATCCGGTTCAGCTTCCGGTAAGGATAAGCGTAAACCCGGTAGGTATCCAGCAGCCCGGGAATAACATCCCTCCCAAAATCATCTTCGCTCCCTGACTCAAGGATCTCCACGAGCCGTTCGGTCTCAAAAAGATAGATCCCCATGGAGGCGAGGATATGTTCCGGGTCCCCTGGAATGGTCCTGACATTCTCCTTGGGTTTTTCACGAAATCCTGTGATCCGGAAGTCCTCGTTCACTTCCGCCACCCCGAAGTCCCGGGCCATCGCCTTGTCTGTTTCCAGCAGGGAGATGGTCACGTCCGCCCTCTTCTTCCTGTGGTAGCTGAGGAAAAGACTGTAGTCCATCTTGTAGATATGATCTCCGGAGAGTATGAGGACCTGCCGGGGCCTGTACCGTTCGATGAGGAACAGGTTCTGACGGATGGAATCCGCCGTTCCGCGATACCAGTCCAACCCTATGCGCTGCTGGGGCGGCACCTTTTTCAGGAAGTGGCCCATCTCGTGGCTGAAGATATTCCACCCGGCCTCCAGGTGCTCGTTGAGGGAGTATGATTTGTATTGGGGCAGGACGATGATCCGGTAGAGACGGGAGTTTACGCAGTTGCTGAGGGTAAAATCGATGAGGCGGTAAATCCCCCCGAAGCGGACCGCCGGTTTCGTTCGATCCTGGGTAAGGGGCATGAGCCTTTCCCCTCTCCCCCCTGCCATCACGAAGGCGAGCACGTCTTTCATCAGGTTATCCTTTCCCCACTGGCTGAGGTTTAAAATCCCTCTCGGGGGCCGTGCTACTCACCCCGGAAGCAAAAATCTTCTCTCCACGCATCCTGCAAAGGGTGGGAGCTTAAACGATTTCATTTTATGAACGGGGAAGAAAAGATGTCAAGGCTCCTTGAAAATCTCCGGTTCATTTACAATTCATCCGGATAAACAGGGGCCGAGCAGATCCATCGGGGCGAAGTCACGTCGAGGCCTTTGAAAAACGTTCAATTTTGTTCAAGATCAAGGAAGACGAAAATTTTAACCACAGGAATACATTGAGTATTTCGAGGATTAAAATTTGAGTCTGACCTGTCTGCCGTGCCTGCCTGTCCCGTCGGAACGGCAGATAGGCCCGGCACAGGCAGGCGCAGAAATTGAGCAAAAGGGGACGTTTTTCAAAGGTCTCACGTCCTTACGACCAGATACACCACATAGCCGACATAACATGCCAAAAGAAGTATGCCCCCGCCCCTGCTCACCCTACTGCTCTTCCACATCAAAACCAGAGGAAGGAAACTCGTTCCCATCATGACCAGGTAATCAATGAAAAGGCCGCTTTCAAAAAAACCGCCTGGAATGGGAATCGGCCGAACAATCGATGCAGCCCCAAGGACGCTCAATATATTGAAAACGTTGCTACCCACCAGATTTCCGATACTGATGTCCATCTCTTTTCGGAGGGCTGCAACCACGGATGTGGCCAGTTCCGGCAGGGACGTCCCAAAGGCCACCAGGGTAAGACCGATGAATTTTTCACTCACACCAAGGATGGTCATTATCTTTACCGCCGACTCCACAACGATCTGCGCTCCGGCCACCACCCCGGTGATCCCTGCAAGGATCATGATGATCTGCTTGGGCCTGGAGGAAACATACCCGATCCTGTTCACTTCCTCGTCCGGGGAATTTCCTGTCTCCTCGTACCTGCCGTCCGTTTTTGCCGCCATGCGGTAATTGAACAGGGTATAGAGTATAATCCCTGCGAAAAGGGTGGCCCCTTCAATTCGTCCCAGTTGGGAGTCAAGAGAGAGAAGCAGCAGATAGACGGATATCCCCAGCATGATAGGGATATCCCGCCTGACCACGGAACGACTGCCGGTGAGAGGCTGAAAAGTGGCTGACAAACCCAGGACGAGGGCGATATTGCAAATATTGCTTCCGACCACGTTCCCTACTGCGATCATGCTCTTTCCCTTGATGGAGGAAACGAGACTGACCACCAGTTCGGGAGCCGAAGTGCCGAAGGCCACCACAGTCAGACCGATCACGATGGGGGTGACCCCTAGGCTTCGCGCCAGGCTCGATGACCCTTTAACGAGCCATTCGGCACCGAAATAGAGTATCAGGAAACCCGCGAGAGACAACAACACGTATAGTATCATGAAATTCTCCTTTCCGAATCCTGCGTGTGCCCCGGAAAAATTGTGAAACCAGGAGTATCAAAACCCCAACCGGCACCCTTCGGCATCTCCGCCCATTATTTCATAAAGGGGAGGAAATTGTCACCCGGCAAGATAGAAATGTCATTGAGCCCCGGATGTTTTCTTGGTATTTTGAGTCAATAA
>JAFDEE010000122.1 GCA_019310525.1 Deltaproteobacteria bacterium
AAAAAGCTTGACAAATATAATATCACAAAATAAATTTATTATTTAATTACATTTGCAATCACATCAACCGAGATTACATGTAAGAGAGCGACATATTTGGCCAACGATTCCAATTTCTTCGTCTCATTCAAGGGGTGATCTTTCGATATCACACTCAAAGCGGTGATGATCTCAAAGGGCGGCTTCCTATCCTTCGGGTATTCAGCATATTGAACAGTACGAGGAGTCCGAAATGAACGGAGCAAAAATAGTTGTACGAATGCTTCGGGAATACGGGGTTGATGTACTTTTCGGTGTCCCGGGAGATACCAGCATTCCTCTCTACGAGGCCCTTTATGAGGCAAAAAACCGTATTCGCCATGTTCTGGCCAGGGATGAACGGTCCGCTTCCTTCATGGCGGATGCTTATGCGCGCCTCTCTCACAGGCCCGGAATCTGCGAGTGTCCGAGCGGCGCAGGTCCCCTCTATTCCGTTCCAGGAGTCGCAGAGGCCAACGCCTCTTCCATTCCTGTAATCCTGTTCACCTCTGATATTCCTCTCTCCGGGGAAGGTAAATCCACGATCACCGAACTTGATTGCCAGGGGCTCTTCAAATCCATCACCAAGTGGTCATGCGTCATCAAAGACGCAAAAAAGATACCCGAAAGCATCAGGAGGGGATTCAGAATCGCCACCACCGGTCGCCCTGGGGCTGTGCACATGGCTCTCCCTCAAGAAATAATCAAGGAGGAGTTCAAAGCAGAGGAAAACCTGATCTATTCAGAACCGGAATGCAGGAGGTATCCGGCTTACAGGACCCGGGGCAGTCGGAATGTGCTTGAAAAACTCACAAGACACCTCATTAAAGCGGAAAGACCTGTGATCATTGCAGGGGGTGGGGCCAATCATTCTCAGGCCGGCCCTCAGGTTATGGAATTGGCCGAATGGTTGTCCGCTGCCGTTGTGACCACAATATCAGGCCAGGGAATCATGCCCGATGAACATCCGCTTGCCATGGGCGTGATCGGAGATAATGGCTTCCACCCCCATGCCCACCAGTGCGTCGAAGAAGGTGATGTCCTGCTTTACGTGGGCTGTAAGATGGGTTCTGTATCCACAATTAACTGGTCTCTGCCGGTTTACACTCCTGAACGAAAAATCCTTCAGATCGATCTTGATCCTGAACTTCTCTCAAACAACTACCGCAACACCCTCAGCGTAGCTGGCGATGCAAGACTTGTCTTGAAGGATGTCCTGGTGCTTCTCAAGGGAAAAGAAAAAGCAAAAGATATCTCGCCATGGATTCAGCGACTAAACAAGCTACGGAGCCAATTCTGGAAGGAATCCCAAAAAGATCTCCAATCAAACAGTATGCCTATAAAGCCTGAAACGGTCATTGCGGCCCTCAACAGACACCTCCCCTCCCCATCAATCGTAATCGCGGATGCAGGGACGCCTACTCCCTATATCACCCGCTATCTGAAGCTGGGGGGCAAGGGCTCAAGATTCATCATTCCCCGGGCCTATGGAGGACTGGGTTATGCCATTCCGGCCACCGTGGGGGCCTATTTCGCCCGCCCTGATGCTCGACTCATTGGGCTCTTCGGAGACGGCAGCCTGGGGATGGCGGCAGGCGAACTGGAAACGCTGGCGCGGCTGGAGATACCGGCAGTGCTTATTCACTTCAGCAATGCCTGCTTCGGGTGGATCAAGGCCCTGCAGGCACTTCACAGCAAAGGGAAGTTTTACTCCGTTGACTTTACTAGAGGCGACCCCGTCCTTGTAGCAGAGGGTTTCGGCTTGAAGGCATTAAGGATAGAAGATCCCAAAAATCTGGATGGATACCTTGAAGAGGTGTTTGCCTGTGACAGACCTGTCTTTCTGGACGTGATAGCAGAATCAGAGGCAAGCCACCTTCCACCTGTATTTTCCTGGCAGAAGGCAGCAGAAAAGGAGTGGGACCAATCGGCGTAAAGACAAACAGGCGATGATCCATGGCCTTACCATTTAAATACATATCCTTCTTGATCTTTCGCCTATCCGGCATCGTTCTGCTTCCATAACAGGCCTATGGGTCCCCTTGATTACACCCCTCTCAAGCCTTCTTTTCTTCTGGTGGTGTTTTGTGACTTCCATTCAATAAGGAGGATGAACAAATGAAAGTTATTATTGTTGGAGGGGGTTGGGCCGGGTGTGCAGCCGCCCTCACAGTCGTCAAAAAAGGCGCGGAGGCCGTGTTGATCGATCGGACGGACATGCTTCTGGGTACGGGTCTTGTCGGAGGGATTTTTCGAAATAACGGCCGTTTTACGGCTGCTGAAGAGATGATTGCGATGTCCGGAGGCGAGTTGTTTCATCTCATGGACCAAACCGCACTCCATAAGGATGTCGATTTCCCGGGTCACCGACATGCATCTCTTTACAATGTAGCAAGGATGGAGCCGGTCGTTAAAAGATTTCTTCTCAGACAAGGAGTCCGGATCCAGAGCAACACCCGGATAGTGAACGCAGAAATGGATGGAAATCGTATCAAGTCGGTCCTGGCGAAACAAGAAAAAGAGGAATTATACTTTGCCGGCGATGCCTTTATAGACACCACCGGGACGGCCGGTCCACCGGCCAATTGCAACAAGTACGGCAATGGCTGCGCCATGTGTATCCTGAGATGCCATTCGTTCGGCGGGCGGGTGAGTCTTGCCGCAAAAGCCGGTGTCCGGGAAATCTCCGGCGAAAAAAACGGCCGTATCGGGGCCATGAGCGGATCATGCAAACTAATGAAAGAATCCCTGGATCCTGCAATTGTCGACGAGTTAAACACCAAGGGTGTATCGGTGGTGCCTATTCCAAAATCAAAAATAATAAGAGGGAAACTTGCCCTGAAGTGTTGCCAGCAATACGCCCTGAGCGATTTCGAGGAAAACATCGTCCTCCTGGATACCGGTCATGCCAAGCTGATGACCCCATTTTTCCCCCTGGAGGCCCTGCGGGAGATTCCCGGTCTTGAAAATGCTCGCTACGAGGATCCTTATGCAGGTGGTATTGGAAATTCCATTCGCTATATCGGAATGTCGCCAAGGGATAATGCACTGAAAGTAGAAGGGGTGGAGAATCTGTTTTGCGCCGGTGAAAAGGCGGGCTTGATGGTGGGGCATACGGAGGCCATCTGCACGGGGACCCTGGCAGGATACAATGCCGTAAGATACATCAAAAAGGAAAAGCCGCTTATACTTCCCACGACTCTCGCCGTGGGGGAACTGATAAGCTACGTACGGACGCAAATGATAGATGAGGGAATCCGCAGCTTGAAATATACATTTTCAGGTTCCGTCTTTTTTAAGCGAATGGGAGAACGAGGCCTCTATTCCATCGATATAGAGGAAATTGAAAAGAGGGTCGATTCAGCAGGAATGAGCGGAATTTTTTCCTGATTGTTTAATAAATACCGCCCATTGTCCTATTAACCCTTTAGACGGAAAGGAGGAAGCAATGGTGGAATTAACTGCTGCCCATTGGATTTACCTCATCGGCATTATCGCTGTACTGGTAGCGATGACCTTCCGGCTGGAAACCCCCCTGGTCTGCATGGTTGCAGCCTTTATTTTGGGATGGGTGATAACGGGTGATCTCATACAGGCCGTTCAGGCGATCTTCAATGCCGTCCAAGCCGCCTTCAGTGAACTGCTCGGCATTGTGCTCATCATTTCCATTATAGTCGCCATGGCCAAGATGCTTGAGGAGACCGGGATCGTGGAAATGATGTTCCGGCCGCTCCGGGGATTGATCAAATCCCCGACTGTTGCCTTCTGGGCCTTGGGCGTGATCATCATGATTGTGGCGTGGCTGATCTGGCCATCCCCTGCCATTGCGCTTGTCGGCGCCCTGCTCCTGCCCGCCGCCATCAAAGCGGGACTGCCGCCTATCTGTGCTGCAATGGCTATCAGCATGTTCGGTTATGGAGTGGCCCTGACCACCGATTATGTCATCCAGGGGGCCCCCAGCATCGCCGCCAAGGCGGCCGGAGTCTCCGTGGGGAGTGTGATGATAAAGACTCTTCCCCTTGTCATCGTGTGGGCGGCGATTGCTTTGCCCCTTTCCTACCTATCCGTCAGGAAGGATGTCAGGGCCAGCGAAGGAAAACCGATCGAGTGGGAGCCCCTTGAGGTTTCTTCTTCGGAAAAGGAAGAGGTCGAAAAATGGTCAAAGGCGGCGCCTGGTTTCAAGAAGTTTGCGATCTGGCTGATAGGTGTCCTCTTCATCCTTAACCTTGCAGCCATGCTTGTTTTCAAGATTCGAGGAGGTGATGCAACCGCCCTTCTGGGGGGAACGATTGTTCTCATTATGGTGGTGGTGGCCTTAGGAGTTTACGGAAAAGAAGGCATGGAAAAGCTGACCGATCATGGAAGAGAGGGTTTCAAGTTTGGGGTGAGAATCTTTACTCCTGTATTTTTTATCGCTGCCTTCTTTTTCATGGGTGCACCGGGCCCGGCCAAGATCATTTTTGGGCCGGACGCAAAAGGACTCCTTTTTGATCTGGGACAGGCCCTGGCAAATTCAATCCCCATCGGCCGTGTTACGGCGGCGATAACACAGTCAGTCGTCGGCGGGATCACCGGCCTCGACGGTTCCGGATTTTCCGGTCTGCCGCTAATCGGTTCCCTTGCCCAAGTGCTGGGTAAACCCTCTGACCTGAATCTTCCTTCTCTTACTGCCTTGGGGCAGTTTTTCTGTATCGCGGTGGGCGGTGGTTGTATCGTCCCATGGGCTGTGATTCCGGCCGCTGCCATCACGGGGACCGATCCGGTCGAGGTAGCACGCCGCAACCTGGTACCGACCCTTTGCGGGCTGGTGGGTGTCGTGATTGTGGCCATTTTTATGCTCTAGTTTACCTTAGGATTTGAATCCTGCACAAACAACCTTGAACTCATCAAAAATTTCACCCTGTTAGTTCATAACCGGACAGGGTGAAAGCTTAACTCGACAGGTGAGAACAAAATGATGTTAACCCTTATGGAAGGAAATGAGGCCGTTGCCTGGGGGGCGGTGACTGCAGGATGCCGGTTTTATGCCGGATATCCGATCACACCCGCCACCACCATCTTCAATACCATGTTGAAACTGCTTCCCCCTCTGGGTGAAATCTGCATTCAGGGGGAAGACGAAATTGCATCTATCGGGTCCTGCCTCGGGGCCTCCATGGCTGGATTGAAAGTGATGACTGCCACATCGGGTCCGGGGCTCAGCCTTTTCTCTGAACATATTTCTTTCGCGATTGGGAGTGAGATTCCCATCGTCATTGTTGATGTCCAGCGATTAGGCCCTTCTACGGGTTCTGCAACGCGGGGTGCGGACGGAGATATCCAGTTCATGCGTTGGGGGAGCAGTGGTGGGCAGCCGGTTATTGTACTTGCTCCTGTCGATGTTAAGGACTGCTTTTGCCTGACGATTCATGCCTTCAATCTTGCAGAAGAGTTCAGATGTCCAGTCTCCATTGCCTCCAACAAGGAGATCGGCATGACCAAGGAAAGCATTGACCTGGCGACCGTTCCGAAGCCGGAGATCGTGCAGCGTCGAACCCCGCCGAAAGAAACATCTTTCATGCCTTTTAGGATTCCTCAGGGACGCATGGTCCCTGACTTTTTGCCCTTCGGGCATGAAATCCTTGTGCGCCAGACCTCATCGACCCATGGTGCGGACGGTTATATCACCACGAATCCTGAGGATATAGCCGCAACCCAGGAAAGGCTGAAGCAGAAACTCGAATCGGCGGTGGAACGATTCTGCTTCCATGAAGCTTATGTTGCCGAGAAGGCTGAGGACTTAATAATCACGTACGGGATCACCGCCCGGACAGCCGTGGAGGTCTTTAAGGAACTGCGGAATACCAAACACCCCGTCTCCTTGCTGGTACTTAAGACCCTCTGGCCCGTACCGGAAACCCTGATCAAAGAAAAGGCCTCTAGCGCCAAACGAATCATTGTGCTGGAGATGAACGTAGGGCAATATGTAAGAGAAATCGAGCGTGTTCTGCCCGACAAAAAGATTCATTTTTATGGCTGCATGAACGGCAAACTGATTACGCCAGCCAAAATCAGGAAGGTTATCGCCGATGCCCAGTCTACTGAATGACGAAAGACCCCCCGCTTTTTGTCCCGGCTGTACGCACAAACGCGTCGCCCACGCCCTTGACAAGGCCTTTCAAAATATGGGTCTGCGTGGCGATGAAATCATTATAGTGAGTGACATCGGATGTTCCGGTCTTTTTGACACATTCTTCCACACCCACGCCCTGCACGGCCTCCATGGGCGGGCCCTTACTTATGCCCTTGGGATCAAGCTCGCCCGCCCGGAACTCAATGTGGTTGTCTCCATGGGTGACGGCGGAATAGGGATCGGTGGTGCCCATTTCTTGAGTGCATGCCGAAGGAACATCGACCTTACTCTGCTTGTCCTTAATAATTTCAATTTCGGGATGACCGGAGGCCAGCACTCCGCAACCACTCCTCCGGATGCAGAAGTGAACTCCGGCTTTCTCAACAGGCTGGAACGACCTTTTGACATCGGTGAAGTGGCTCGTTCTGCAGGGGCTACCTATGTAAGGCGCTGTTCCAGTTTCAGGAAAGATCTTGCCGAGGAGATTGGACGAGCCATCCGACATAGGGGATTTTCAGTGCTCGATATTTGGGGGATGTGTACCGGTCGCTATGCCAGGAAAAACAGCCTCAACCCCCGAATCATCAATGAAAGACTCGCCACTCTCCCGCC
>JAFDEE010000123.1 GCA_019310525.1 Deltaproteobacteria bacterium
TTTAGAACTTCTGTTGGTGCCAGTAGAATCTCCTGTAGACCGTTGTTCACGCAGGTTTCAGATGTTCTTCCATTTTTTGGTACAGCCCTCTCTTACTCGGCTGGAATAAGCCGAGTAGACCGGGAAGAGAGGGCTTCCCATCCTCTTGCGTGATTTCGATCTTTTCCGGGGTAGGATTGATTTTATTCTACTGCTTGTAGACCTCATTAAGCATGGAGTGTGCCAAAATGAGGCAGAGTTAAAAATGGTAGTATTTACGGTAGGATGCGTTTGAAATGATCGGCGGCTTCGATTTGGGCATAGAGGGGTTGTGGGAAATACCCCTCTGAAGTTGTGGGATATGCCTCAGGACGGGAATGCGGAGGACGCGATTCCGGCCCCGTTTTAAAAGTCAGGATTGAAGTGCATCTCTTCTGTTTCTCCAGGGCGACTCCCCGCCCGTCTACCGGGTATATGGGTAAAGGTGGGCGGGACGGCCTTCCTAGGCGGCCTGGTGCAGCTTGGCCCTTCTGTAACGGAATGTGTCCCGTGTGAGCCCCAGGAGTTGGGCGGCCTTGCACTCGTTTCCCTTTGTAAGGTTCAGGGCCTCGGTGAAATAGTGCTTCTCCAGATTTCGCACGATGGCTGGGAAATCGATCCCTTTCGTTGACAAGGGAGGAAAGCAGAGTGATCTTGGTGCAGTTTCCGCCCGAGCTTTTGTCATGGTTCCTTCAAGACACAGGTCTTCACATCCTATTACAGGACCTTCAGAGAACAGGACACTTCTTTCTATGATATTCTTAAGTTCCCTGACGTTGCCCTTGTAATGGAAGCTATACAGGGCCCTTTCCGCCTCCTCTGTAAACCCGGTGATGGATTTTTCCAGTTTGCTGCTGAACTCCCGGAGGAAGTGCTTGGCGATTGGGAGGATATCGTCCCGCCTGTCGTTCAAAGAGGGAACCTCGATGCTGATCACCGCGATCCTGTAATAAAGATCATGCCTGAAGCGTCCTTTGTTGAGCATTTCCCGCAGGTTCTTATTGGTGGCGGATACTATCCTTGTCCGGACACGGCGCTTTCTGGTCCCGCCCACCCTGTAATATTCCCCCTGTTCCAGGAATCGAAGGAGCTTGGCCTGGGCCTCCATGCTCAGGTCTCCTACTTCGTCCAGGAATAGGGTGCCGTTATCGGCTTTCTCTATCAATCCTTTCTTGCCCGATGAGTTCGCTCCGCTGAAGGCCCCCTTTTCGTACCCGAACAATTCGCTTTCGATCAGGTCCCTGGGAATGGATGCGCAATTGACGCTGATCATGGGTCCCTTGAAATTCGGGCTTCTGTAATGGATGGCGTTTGCGATCAATTCCTTCCCCGTCCCCGTCTCACCCAGGATGAGTATCGGCGTGTCAGGACTTCGCGCCACCTTTGAAACGACATCCATGATGTTTTGAATGGCGTTGCTTTCCCCTACAAGGCAGGGGAGATGCTCCCGTAAGAACCTTTCGTGAAGCCCCTGGATTTCTTTTCGCATTGTTACGGTCTCCAGGGCGTTTCGAACGCTTACCAGGAGTGCGTCCATCTGAATGGGTTTGACCGCGTAGTCATAAGCGCCCAGCTTCATGGCGGAAACAACGGTCTGGACGTCTTCATAGGCCGTGATCATGATTACGACGGTATCGGGGATCCTCTCTTTTATCTTTTCAAGGGCTTCTATGCCGCTCATGCCCGGAAGCCCGATATCGAGAAGGACCAGTTCAGGCATGTCGTCAGGGAGTGATTCCAGGGCGGCCTCCGCGGTGGAGAAGGCCCTCACCCGATACCTCTTTTCAAGGGCCAGGGCCATACCGTCCCTGGCTACGGCTTCATCATCCACAATGTAAATCGTATACTTTTCCATTCCTTTGTCCTTGCCTGCTGATGGGGAGTTCAATCCTGAATTCCGCACCCCCCCATTCACTGGTGCCCACCTTTATGACGCCATCGTGATCGAAGACAATCCGCTGGACGATATTCAGGCCGATACCGGATCCGTTGTTTTTTGTGGTGAAGAAGGGGTCGAACACCCTTTCTCTCAATTCCACGGGTACCCCGGGGCCTGAATCTGAAACGGTGAGGCAGACCCTTTCATCATCGGCACCGGAGGTAACCTTGATTCGTTTGAATTCCGCTGTCTCCTCCAGGGCCCCTATGGCGTTGTTCAGGAGGTTCAGGATCACCTGTTCCATGAGGTGTGGGTCCGCGTAACAACGCGGGATCCCCGGGAATAACGCCGTTTCCAGCTTGATGCCTTTTTTCCGCATGGTTGCAGCGGACAGGGAAAGGGAATCCATCAAGATCCCATTGATATCCATAAGGATTTTTCTTGGTGCGCTGTGCTTGGAAAAATCCATGACCCTATGGATCACCAGGCCGATCTTGTTGGACCCGGCCTGGATTTTTTGGATTATCTCCCTCATCTTTTCGATGGATTCGGGCCCCAGAGTTTCCGAGTCTATGATTTCCTTTAAAGTGAACACATAGGAGTTGATGCCGGAGAGAGGGTTTCTTATCTCATGGGCGATACCGGCGGCGACCCGTCCCAGGGAATCCATCTTGTTCTTGATTATGACCAGACGTTCCAGTTCCTTGCTTCTTGTGATATCCATGGTGTTGAGCAGGATGGAATCCTTGCCCTGATACTTGATGCGATTGGCCCGGCACTGTACCCATCGCATGCCCCCATTACTCCCTTTCCCGTTCGTAGGATAGAACCTGAAGTCCATCTCCAGGGCCTGGACTTCTCCGGAAAGGAGACTGAGGTAAGATCTTTTTACCCTTTCCGCATCCTCGGGGTGGATGAATCCCATGTCCCTGATCTTGGATGATTTGGAGAGGGGCCAGAAAATGGTCTTTTGGGCCGGATTTTGATAAACGATCCGATTGTCCTGAATGATGGAAATACCGGTAAGGGAGCTTTCCACCAGTTGGCGGAATCGTTCCTCGCTCTCATTCAGGGCCTTTTCCGCCTCCCTTCTCCGTCTTTTCAGTTCTTGTCTGTCCAGGGCGTTCTTGATCGTCTGAAAGAGTTGTTCGCTTTCAAAGGGCTTTTTGAGATAATCGTAAGCACCCCTCCTTAGGGCGGCCAGGGCCGATTCGACTGAGGCGTTGCCGGTGATTATGATGACCGAAGTATCCGGGTTTTTCTCCCTCACGCAATCCAGCACCTGGTAGCCGTCCATGTCCGGGAGGCCGATATCCAGGATGACGATGTCAAAGTTTTCCTTTAAGAGCAATGCTATGGCGTCATGGCCGGTCAGGCAGGTTACGACCTCGTATTGGTTCCGCTCAAGAAGAAACCTCAGACTGCTGCACATCGCAGGTTCATCGTCTACGACGAGGATTCTGGGAGAAAAGCTCATTGCATATCTCTCTCTAGCGGGGTCGGACATATCTATCCATTGCCTAACGGTGAAAATCCAGGCTGTTCACAGCCACTACCCGGGCGCGCCTTGCATCTCCTGAAAACCCGGAAATCGCTAAATTCAGGTTCAATCCTCCTGAGTGCATTCAAAGAGAGCAAACTCACCCCTCTCCGCAGTTAATGCCCCGGTTTCAAGCCCCGATGAAACAGTCTGGATGCATGTGTATTGTTGGAGAAGCTGTGAAAAACCCTGGGATTCCTCCCTCCTCAGGGTGTCCTCTTAAGGCGGCCGGTATGATCAGCTCACCATTATAGAGGCCGCCCTTACCCGGGAGGTCTTCCCTTTTGATCGAATACTCGCGACTCGATGGAACGGGACGATAGACCGGGAAATCCCGTTCAATCTCCTCCTGAATTTTTGCAAAATTTAAGCCAATTCATGTGGGCCTGGAAAGGGGGGGCTTCAGCAGAACGGGAGAGGGACTTCAAGTACACGGAGTGGAATCGGAACGGGACGGATCGTATCGAGAATCGGAAAGAAATTTATCCTCTTGGAGGGAAGTAGAAAAGGTCCTTTGTACGGGGAGGCGTGATGAATGACGGAGAATTCCGAGGGAAAAGAGGTCGGAATTTTGGCGCTTCCGGCGGGCCTGAATCGTCAAATTCCCGCCGGATATACAACAAGGCTTCAATAATTCCCTGAGGAATCGCTGCCTCTTCGTCTCTGGAACGGGGGGAGAGCTCGTGATCCCGGGTTATGATTTTTTTCGACCTCTATTTGAGGCGTTTCAGAACGACCTTGTAAAGCAACCAATCCTTTTTCTTGAAGACCTTGCTCCACCCGTTCTTCAAGATGAAGTCCTCCTGGGCGATCTGGGTGGTGAAGTCCATTGACCTGAATTCCCCTTCATAAGGAGTCTCGGGAAAGGCTGGATGCCTGGTAAGGCACCTCACGCATCCGCTCGGCTGAAAGGGAGGCCAGAGGATATTGACGGTGTTTCCCTGAACGGACCCGAACAACGGATTCTCGATCTTCGGTCCGGTTGCCTTTTTGTCTGCTCCTGTGGTATGAAGCCTTTGTCCTGTTGCCGTACTCGTCTCCTTTTTTCATTATTTTTTCTAAGGAAACAACCCCCATGCCAAGTGAAACTGTCGTGATATTGGGGATACCCATCGACAGCCTTTCCATGGAGGAAGCCATTGAAGGCGTTTTCGCCATGGTTGAGGCGTGGAAAAGTGATCGGCGTGCGAGGCAGATTGCCACAGTGAACGTGAATTTCATCGTGAACGCCTTCAAGCGCCAGTCAAAGGTTGGCCGGGGGACCGAACTCCTGGATATTCTCAGGAGGGCCGACATCGTCACGGCGGACGGTATGCCCGTTATTTGGGCCAGCAGGTTGCTGGGGTTCCCCCTGAAGGAACGGGTGACCGGGGCGGATCTGGTCCCCAGGTTGGCGGAGGAGGCCGCCAGGCGGGGCAAGTCCCTCTATTTCCTCGGGGGAGGCGGGAATACTGCAAAGGAGGCCGCAGCGGTCCTCAAGGAAAGGTGTCCCGGTTTGGTGATCGCCGGCACAGATGCCCCCCGTGTGGATCTTGAAAAGGGATGCGGGATCAGGAAGGAAGAGGCCGATCGGTCGATTATAGAGCGGATAAACCGTTCACGCCCGGATATCCTCCTTATCGCTATGGGTAACCCCAAGCAGGAGATCTGGTTTCACAGAAACCGGGAGAGGCTGAAGGTGCCGGTATCCATTGGAGTAGGGGGTACCTTTGCATTTATTTCGGGAAGGGTCTTGCGGGCGCCGGGATGGGTCCAGGATGTGGGCCTGGAATGGCTCTACCGGCTTTTCCAGGAGCCCGGGCGCCTCTGGAAACGTTATCTCGCCGATTTTTTCCAGTTCGTTCCGGCCCTTTGTCCCCTGATTCTCTATTGTCTGTGCCTCAAGGCGCGAAACCGGATTCCCACCCGTGGAATATCCCCAATGAGAATTCAACGGGAGGATCCCGGAAGGACGCTGGTTGTTCTCCCCAACCCCTTGACCATGCGGGATTTGAAGTTCTTAAAAGAGAAGTTCTTAAATGAGTTTATGGATGGGAGTTCCACCTTTATCATTGATTTTCGCATGGTCCGCCGTTTTGATCCCCGCATAGTCTGCTTCCTGATGGATCTCATGAGGAAACAGTCTGAAGAAGGGAAGTTGTTTATCAAAAATCCAGGACCGCCTCTTCTCCGATTTTTCAAACTGAACCGCACCCTGGATCTTTTCAGGAAGTTAGAGGTAGGAGATTCTCGGCTCTTACTGTAGTCACCCGAGAAAAGCTCCCCATGGCCCTTTACCGGTGGTGCGGACATTTAAAACTCACAAATTCCCATGAAGAGTCTCTTCTCTTTTGATGAAATCCTTAAGGTCAGGGGCTTGCAGGTTCACCCTCTTGGGTAAGAGAGAGCAGATTTTTCTAAGAGTTTTTGTCCAGGACCTCTCTTACTTTTTGCAACAACTCGTTGACAGTGAAGGGTTTCTCGATAAGATGGAGACCCTTTTTGAGTACGCCCCGCCGCGCTATGATGTCATGGGTATAGCCGGACATGAAAAGCACCCTGACACCGGGATGGATTTCTGAAATCTGCCTGGCCAGCTCCCGTCCGTCGATCTGGGGCATCACCACGTCGGTAATCAGTAAGTGGATGGGGTCTTCTCGCCGCCGGGCGATTGCCACCGCCTCCACGGGGTCGTTCGAGGACTCCACAGCATAGCCATGGATCCGGAGAATGCGACAGACCAACTGGCGGACCCCCGGATCGTCTTCCACCACCAACACCGCTTCCGAGCCGTGGGCTACATCTCCCCCCGTTTCAACAGGGGAACGTTGGTCCGAATCTTCACCCTCGAAGACAGGAAAGTACAGGCTGAAGACCGCTCCTTCGCCGGGACGGCTATCGGCGTAAATATGTCCACCGTGCTGTTTGACGATACCGTAAACGGTTGAAAGTCCAAGACCAGTGCCTTTTCCGCGGTGCTGAAAAAGGGCTCGAAGATTTTGTCCAGGACCTCCCTGGACATTCCGCAACCGGTGTCCTGAAACCGCAGCAAGACATAGTCACCGGGGCGGGCGCCGGGATGTTTTGCTACAAAAGACTGATCAAGTTCGAACCGATCGGTTTCGATAGTCAAGGTGCCGCCGTCGGGCATGGCATCGCGGGCATTGATGGCCAGGTTCAGGAGAATCTGATGAATTTGGACTGCGTCTGCATAGATCGCAGGCAGATCGGACCTGAGGTTGGTTACGATATGAACATCTTCCCCGATCAGGCGTCCCAGCATCTTCAGCATCTCACGGATTTCCTCATTCAGATCCAACTGGGAGGGAGAGAGGACCTGTTTTCGGCTGAATGCGAGGAGTTGTCGCGTAAGGGAGGCGGCCCGTTTCGCGGAAGAGATGATCTCCTTGAGGTCCTGAGCGATGGAGTGGGCCGGGGGCAACTTGTCCAAGGCCATTTCGGCGTAACCTATAATGGGTGAGAGGAGGTTGTTGAAGTCGTGGGCCACCCCCCCGGTCAGCCGACCGACGGATTCCATCTTCTCGGCCTGCTGAACCTGAAGTTCCATTTCGCTCATCCGGGTAACGTCGTTGAGGATCACGGTTATCCCGGTCATCTCCCCGCCGTAGCCTCCCACCGGTGAAACGGTGCCCCCGAAGACCTTGGTCTCTCCCTTTCTCATCCTGACGGTGAAGCGGCCCGACCATCCCTTGCCGCTCCGGATCGCTTCCCTCAGAATCTTCCCCAGGACTTCGTTCCCAGGTAGATCCACCACTTGTCCAAGATTGCCCTTATGGAGGGACCCGGCCGGAAGGTGGAAAAGGTCTTCAAAAGCGCTGTTGACGTACAGGATTTTCTCATCCTTTCCGATCACTCGGTGGCTTGATCCATGGCGGTGGCCAGCCTCTCCAGAGCTGATTGGACCTCCCGATTGGCGGCCTCCAGTTCGAGGCGGTAAAGAGCTACTCCCAGGTCGGCGGCGATTTCTCCGGAAAGGCTGCGGATATCCTGATCCTTCATGGTTTCTACGGGGCCGGATAATGCCAGTACACCGTATAGGCTCTCCCCGTAATCAATCCGGGCGATCGCCACGCCCCTGGCGGAATAGGTGCTCTCCAGTGGACATCCATTGCAAGCAGGGCCGGGTGATTCGACAAATAAGGGCTCTCGGGATTCAAGGATTGGTTTCAGGCAAGGGGGATGGGTCCCGGAGCGGACCGATTCAGCCAGGGGTTCGAA
>JAFDEE010000124.1 GCA_019310525.1 Deltaproteobacteria bacterium
AAGATCCCCATGCCCCTTCTCCCGGTGGTGCGAACAATGGTTTTCAGGTGAAATACTTGATCCTGGAAGGGCGTGGAAAAAGGCCCATTATCACTCCGGCTCATGAGTCAGTTATGGTTGAAATTTGGGGGCCGAGGATTAACGCTTTCGATCTTTTTCTCCTTGGAGGGAGGGTTCGAGCCGGGGCCGATGGCCCCTTTTCTGAGAGACCTTTGAAAAACGTTCAATTTTGTTCAAGGTCAAGGAAGGCGAAAATTTTAACCACAGGAATACATTGGAGTATTTCGAGGATTAAAATTTGAGCCTGACGCCGAGATTGGGCAAAAGGGGGCGTTTTGCAAAGGTCTCACAGAAGTGACCGGCGGAGGAACGCCGTGGTTTTCGCGGCTTATCAGTGGGGGAAGCCGCAGCTCACGCTCTAAGAGAGCGGGAGCCGGGGTTTCCCCCATCCCTAACCCCATGAAATAACGAAGACCTCCCAACAGGTCACTTCCGAAAAGATCCCCGTGCCCCTTTTCCGGTGGTGCGAACTTTGTTCAGTCAACAAATTCTCGTGAAAGCCTTGAATATAAATCCCCCCGGAAGCAGCGAAAATTCGGGCAAAAGGGGGCGCTTATCCAAGGTGTCATTTCAATTCAGCCCCCATCCATGCCTTCAACCGACCGACACCATCTTCTTCTGATGATCGTGTTCACCATTGAGCCGGTATAATACTTTTATGCTTTACTTCTCCAAATGAAAGTAGTAGGCTCTCGTATCTGCTTTTACTGATAACGGGTATTTTAAGGTGGCTTGGATTTATTCGAAGGATCTTCTTGAAAAACCACTCTCAAAACAAAAACTTTTCCGGTTCGGACATAATCCTCTAAACCCCTTTATTTTAGGGGCCTTTCAAAACGTTTCCGATTCCGCAACACTCAGGTGCGGCCTGAAATTTGGACAAAATTGCTACTTCTCGCAAAATGTTCTGACGTTTGAACAATATTGCTGTCTTTTGACGAATGACTCCCGGCTTGGACGATATTGCTACTTCTTGCCTTCCCTCATTTACTTGGACAAAATTGCTGCCTTGAAATCCAAACTCTTCATCTGCTTCAAAGTACTTGCCGCGGGTGGGACAGTGAAACTCAAAACAGGGGGCAAGCCATGAAAAAATATCTGGTCCTCTTGATGTTGCTCTTGCCCATGATCCTGAAAGCCTTCTCTCCCTCGGTCGCCGCTGAGCCTTGCGATCCTCCCGGGAGAGAACCGGAGTCAGGTTCCAAGGTCCCGGCATGCACTTACAGGATCGGTCCCGGGGACCTGATCGAGGTCTCCATCTGGAGAGACGAAAATTTGACCAGGGAAATCCTCGTCCCGCCGGACGGGGTCATCTCCTTCCCGCTGATAGAAGAGATCGAGGTAACGAGTCTTACAGTTCCGCAACTAAGGGAGAAAATCACCCGGAAAATCTGTGAATACATCCCGGATGCCACGGTGACCGTCATTCTCCTTAAGGCCAACAGCCTGATGGCTTATGTCATCGGAAAGGTGAACCAGCCCGGCCGGTATCCAATCACCCTCAACACCAACGTGATGCAGATCCTGGCCATGGCGGGCGGGCTGAATCCTTTCGCCGCCCCGAAGAAAATCCTCATCCTTCGGGTGGAAGGAGGAAAGACCCTAGCGTTGTCGTTCAATTACGACCAGGTGAAAAAAGGGGAAAACCTGGAACAAAACATCCTCCTCAAGAGGGGGGACGTCGTGGTGGTGCCTTGAATGGGATACAAGACCTTGGTTCTGCACTCTCCGGTCGGTCTCCTTTTGGAAAATCGAGGTGCCGGGAAACATCTCCAAAGGTCTTTGTCCCACGGCCAGCCAGAGAGTGGCGTCACGAATCAATCCGTCAAAAACCGAAGGACGGCAATCCATTCCGGTTGGGGATTCTTCTGTTTTTTTTGCTGACGGGATGTGTCATCTCCGCCCAGGCGGCGGAGACATCCCTGAACCCCTCAATCGAGATTCGAGGGGAATACGACGACAATATTGGTTTTTCCGGGACAGAACGGAAGGGAGACTTTCTGATTCACATACGCCCCGCCTTATCCCTGGATTACAGGAACGAGCGCTGGTCCGTGACGGGGCACGGGGCCGCCACGATCATCAGGCACCAGGAAGAAATCGGGAACGATAGCGAACAGCAGGATTACGGCCTTAGATGTCTTTACGATGCATCGGAGAGAGTGCGCCTGGAAGGGCACCTCGAATTTCTGACGGATGAGGCCCTCGAATCGGAACTCCATGAGACAGGTCTCCTCACGGTTCGTACCCGCAGGAGGCGACTTGGGGGAGGGGCGGGCCTGGGTCTTAAAATCAGCGAACGCACCGACCTGGGTCTCCATTTAGAGGGCGGCAAAACCCTTTACAGGGACCCAGGGCTGACTGGTTATGACACTTACAGCTTTTTCATGGTCGTGAATCGCTCTTTTTTGAATCAGCGGGGAGGCCTTACGGTGAAAACCGGCTACTCCGGTTACCGATCCCGGGCGAGCAAGATGGACGATTACGGACTTTATTTCGGCCTGAGCCGTTCACTGACAGAGACATGGCGCCTGAACTGCTCCCTGGGCCTTCGCCGCTCAATGATTGATTATCAAAGGCTGAGAATCGATTCCGCCGGAGACGCCCTTGCATCGCCTTTTCGGATCGTAACGGAAAGGGACAGCACCTGGTGGGGCATGGCGGATTTTTTCCTCACCAAGAAAGGCAGCACCTACTCGGCTGCAATGGGGTTCAATCGGGAGCAGGGATACTCTTCCAGGGGAGAACCCATCGAGCAGAACCGATTCTACGTCAACGGAATGAGGAGATTATCCCCTCGGTTCACAATCAATCTTTCAGGCACCGTATATCGAACCCGCTCCAAAGGCGGCTTTTCAGAGGTGAACGCCAGGCACCTGGGATTAGGGGCCTCAATGGAGTACCGGTTCAGCAGGAGACGCTCCCTGATGGCCGGGTACGACTATGACCGCCACCGGGAGGAGACCCTTTCCAACGGTCAGGTGCGTGAACGGAACCGCGTATGGATTTCCCTGATCTGCAGCTTCTAGCTTCTCCGGGAGTCGGTAGGTTTAAGGCCATACCCGGGTGCTTCGTGGACTCCCGGGAAAAGGGTGATTGCAATGAACGAAACCAATGATCTCGCTTTTCTTAAAGGTATCGTCCGACGAAGAAGACGGGCCTTTCTGGTATCCTTTTCGGCCGTCTTTCTGGTCGGGGCCGTCCTTGCCATTGCCCTTCCATCCATCTATGTGTCCCAATCCACCATACTGATAGAAAACCAGTTGATCCCGGATGATTACGTCAGGACCACGATCACCGGTTTCGTGGAAGAGCGGCTCCAGATGATCACCCAGCAGATCATGAGCCGATCCAGGCTCCTGGAGATCATCCACCGCTTCAACCTCTACCCGGAAATGAGGGATCGATACACCACCGAAGAGATCATCCAGAAAATGCGGGAGGATATCAAGCTCCGAACCATCAGCGCAGACGTAATCGACCGGCGCACCGGCAGACCCACTTCCGCCACCATCGCCTTCTCACTTTCCTACGAAGGGAAGGACCCGGCCAAGGTCCAGAAGGTCGCCAGCGTCCTGGCCTCCCTTTACCTGGAGCTGAACCTGAGATCCCGGGAGCAAAGGGCTTCCACCACCACGAAGTTCTTCGAGCAGGAACTTACGGAACTCCGAAAGCAGATGGATCGGTATCAGGATCGGATCAGCACTTTCAAGCGGGAACATATCGGGGAACTTCCCGAGTACAGCGAAATAAACCTGCAAGCCATCAGGAGGCTTGAGCAGGAATTGAGTCGGATCCAGATGCAGATCGGCACCCTCCAGGAAAGGCGTATCCTGCTGGAGGGGCAGCTTGCGAACGTCGATCCCCTGAAACCAATGGTGACGGAAGAAGGGAAGGCGGTCATGCACCCCCGGGAACGCCTGAAGTACTTGAGGCTCAAGCTCCTTTCCCTCAAGAGCCGCTTTTCGGAAAAGCATCCGGATATCAAGAAACTCCGCAATGAAATTCAAAAACTGGAGGCCGAGGTCGGAAAAGAAGGAGACGACGCCCTCGAACAGGCCAGACGACTGGATGAACTCACCGCCCGGTTGTCCTCCATGAAAGCAAAGTTGGGGCCTCGCCACCCTGACGTCATCAATCTTGAAAAGGAGATCCGGGCTTTCTCGGAGAATATGGCCCTGTTTCGCAAGGAGAGGGCACTAAAAATCCTGGCCGAGGAAAAGCCCGACAATCCCGCTTATATCAACCTGAAAACCCAGATCGCCTCCACGGGACTAGAAATCGAGAACCTCCGCCGTGAGGAACGCCGGATCGAAAAGCAGCTTGCGACCTATAGGAAGCGACTGGAAGACACCCCCCTAGTCGAACAGGAATACAACCGGCTCCTCCGGGACCACGAAAACGCCAAGAGGAAATACAACGAACTCATGAACAAACTCATGGAAGCCAAAGTAGCCCAGGGCATGGAGGAATCCCAGCGCGGCGAGCGCTTCACCATCATCGATCCGGCGCAGCTGCCGGAAAGACCTTACAAGCCCAACCGGACGGCCGTGGCCCTCATTGCCTTTGTCCTGGCCCTGGGGGCCGGGGCGGGAACGGCGGCCCTTCGGGAGGCCCTGGATCCTTCCGTCAAATCGGCGGATCACCTGGCGCATCTTACCGGGGTTCCGGTGCTTGCCGTCATCGACGCGATAGAGACTCCCTGGGAAAAAAGGGCGAAACAGAGGAAGCGGATCGCGGTGTTCCTGGCATTTATGGGAATGGCTGTTCTGGGAATTTACCTATTCGATAGGTTTGTCATGCCCATGGACCTGTTCTGGATCAAACTCCAGCGCAGGTTGATCAAGATAGGGATGTCCGGGTTCCTTGGTTGAGGAAAGGGACCAGGGTGATCATCAGGCCGCCGGGAGCCAAATCCCGGAGGCCCTTGATGGAGAGAAAAAATGGACGGGGAAGGCCATGGATAAAACAAAAGATGCCGGAGAAAAGGGGCCTCGCACCCGGATCGATCCGGCCGGTGAAGAGACCCGACCGGCCTACTGGAGAACAAGGATCCTCCCGGTCGAAGAGGAGATTCTCAGGAGAAACAAGATCGTGTCCCGGTTCCCCGAAGAGGCCATGACCGACCAGATCAACCTCCTCCGGACCCAAGTTCTGCACCGGATGGAACGGCTGGGTGGAAACACCCTCCTGGTCGCCAGCGCAAACCACGGCGAAGGCCGGACCTTCACATGCCTTAATCTGGCGATCAGCATATCCCACGAACTTAACCAGACCGTGCTCCTCGTGGATGCGGATTTGAGGCGGCCCTCGGTTAACCGTCTCCTGGGGCTGGAATCCCGAAAAGGCCTGAGTGATTACCTCCTGGGGACTGCAGAAATCCCCGATCTCCTGCTCAACCCCGGAATGGATAAATGCGTTGTACTCCCCGCGGGTCGTCCTCTTCCCAATTCAGCGGAACTGCTGGGTTCCCCAAGGATGAATGCACTGGTCAGGGAGATGAAAGACCGGTATCCCGATCGATTTATCCTATTCGACGGGCCACCGCTTCTGGCCTGTGCCGATTCTCTGGTCATTTCCCGGATCCTGGACGGCGTGCTGCTCGTGACGGAGGCCGAAAAGACGCCGGCCAAGGACCTGCTGAGGGCCATGGATCTTTTAAAGGACAGGCCCGTGATCGGTGCGGTGCTGAATAAGGCCAGGGCTTAGAAACGCTTAAACCCAGATTATGCATGACAAATTTTGAAAAAAGTCATTTATTTAATGATTGCAGACGGTTGGACACCTTTCCAGGTCAGGTTGCATTCACCCAAAAGGTGCAGTCCGAAAACATCAAATCTATTCAAAATTTGTCACCCTTCGGGATTGCCGATTTTGCCGAATCTGCTGCGTTGTAAGGCGCTTGAAGTACTAAAAGTAGTCTGGGGCACCTTACGCCTTGCATCTTCGGCAAACTCGGCAATTGCATAACCCGGGTTAAAAAAATAATGGTCGGAAGGGGCTCTTACGCCCCCAAAGGGGCGGAGCCTGTCCGCCTCCGGCGTGATCTGCCCGTGGTCGTATCGAAAAAGATCCCCGTGCCCCTTTTCCGGTGGTGCGAACGTTCTTCTATCCACAAATCTTCATATAGGCCTTTAATATAAAGAGACCTTTGAAAAATGCTCAATTTTGGTCAAGTTCAAGGAAGGCGAAAATTTTAACCGCCCCGCTTGGGGGCCAAGCGGCAGAGGCACCATACATTGGAGTATTTCGAGGATTCAGATTCCCCGGAGG
This sequence comes from Deltaproteobacteria bacterium, assembly GCA_019310525.1. NCBI lineage: Bacteria > Pseudomonadati > Myxococcota > Myxococcia > Deltaproteobacteria bacterium. The sequence continues at coordinate 6,334 of JAFDEE010000124.1, forward strand.
CAGCGGAAAGCAGGGGCTGACATTTTCTCCGGAGCGGGCGTATTTCGGCCCTGAAT
>JAFDEE010000125.1 GCA_019310525.1 Deltaproteobacteria bacterium
CCTCAGAATGCTTGGAGAGAAAGGGAGCGTCGAATCAGTCTACATGGAAAAACGGGTTTTTGAACCTGCAGAGGACTTCGTGAAGCATGCCAACATAAACTCCGAAGAAGACTATTTCAAGATGTACCAGCGATCCATCGAGGATCCTCATGGGTTCTGGGGGGAGATGGCGGAAAAATTCATCGACTGGTTCAAAAAGTGGGACGGACCCGTCGAAGAATTCAGTTTCGAGGATGATATTTTCATCCGGTATTTTGCCGGCGGGAAACTGAACGTCACTTACAACTGCCTGGATCGTCACCTGAAAACCTGGAGAAAAAACAAGGCCGCACTTATCTTTCAAGGGGAACCCCTGGAAGAATCACGGACCCTCACCTACAAGCAACTCCACCGGGAAGTCTGCAAATTCGCCAACGTACTCAAAAAGCTGGGGGTCAAGAAAGGGGACCGTGTAGCGATCTACCTTCCCATGATCCTGGAACTGCCCGTCGCCATGCTGGCCTGCGCCAGGATCGGTGCCGTGCACAGCATCGTTTTCGGAGGCTTCAGCCCGGACGCCCTCAGGGACCGCATCCTGGACTGCGGCGCCGAAACCCTCGTGACCTCGAACTGGTATTGGCGGGCCGGCAGAACCATACCCGCCAAGGCCAACGCCGATACGGCCCTGGAGGGATGCCCAGGTATCAAGCGATGCATCGTTGTCAACCGGATCGACAAGGAAACCCCCATGAAGGAGGGCCGGGACCTGTGGTGGCACGAATTGATGGCCGAGGCCTCCCCCTATTGCGAACCTGAATGGATGGACGCGGAAGATCCCCTCTTCATCCTCTACACCAGCGGGAGCACCGGCAAGCCAAAAGGGGTCCTCCACACCACGGCCGGGTATCTTCTCTACACCATGGTGACCTTGAAATACTGCTTCGACCTCAAGGATGAAGATGTCTGGTGGTGCACGGCCGACATCGGTTGGGTCACGGGCCACAGCTACATCGTCTATGGGCCCCTGGGGCTCGGCGCCACATCGATCGTTTTTGAGAGCGTACCCAACTATCCCGAACCCGACCGCTTCTGGGAAGTTGTCGAAAGATACGGCGTCAATATCTTCTACACTGCCCCTACCGCCATCCGGGCCTGCATGAAGAACGGCGACCAATGGCCCAACAGGAGAGACCTAAGCAGCCTCCGCCTCCTCGGAAGCGTGGGGGAACCCATCAACCCGGAAGCCTGGATGTGGTACTACAGTGTGATCGGAAAGGAGAGATGTCCCATCGTGGATACCTGGTGGCAGACAGAAACGGGCGGTTTCATGATCGCCTCCATCCCCGGAGCCTTCAAGATGAAACCGGGGTCTGCCTCCAGACCATTCTTCGGGGTCCAGCCCGTGATACTTCGGGCCGACGGCACCGAGGCGGAGGTAAACGAGGGAGGGCATCTTTACATCCGAAGGGCCTGGCCGGGAATGATGCGGACGGTTTACGGAAACCCTGAACGTTTCAAGGAACAATACTTCGTGCAGACCCCCGGGCTTTACTTCTCAGGGGACGGGGCCAGGAAGGACGAAGACGGATTTTACTGGATCATGGGCCGGGTGGATGACGTCATCAACGTATCGGGGCACCGCCTGGGAACCGCGGAGATAGAGAGCGCCCTGGTGGCCCATGAAGCCATCGCCGAGGCGGCCGTAGTCGGATTTCCCCACGAGCTCAAGGGCCAGGGTATCTATGTCTTCGTGACCCTGAAGGACGGCTTTAAACCGTCGGAAGAATTGAAGAAGGCCCTTGTTGCCCATATTCGGAGCGAGATCGGGCCCATCGCCTCTCCGGACAAGCTCCAGTTCGCCCCTGGCCTTCCCAAGACCCGAAGCGGGAAGATCATGCGCAGGATCCTGAGAAAGATCGCCGAAGGTGCGGTCCACGAACTGGGTGACACCTCCACCCTTGCTGAGCCTGAAGTAGTGGACAAGCTGGTGGAGGGGAGACTCTGATCGCCTCGGTGGGGGAACCCTGGCAAACGGGCATCCCACGGATCAGGGGGGAGCCTGGCTTGGACGAAACGGATCGCGAATGGGGCCTCGCCCTTACAACTTGAAGCTAGATACCATGCAGGGGAAAGATTTCTTTACGGATATAGGCGACGACCCTGCGGGCCTCTTCAAAGGCCCTTTCCTTGGCCTCGCCTTGGACGAGGAAAGGCCGGTCGTACAGGCTGCCCACTTCGCTTTCGGGACCGAACATCATGCCCCCCACCAGCCCGGAAAACTCGTCCACGGGTTCTACGTTGTTCAACAACCCCCAAGCCAATGTCCAGGCCCTGGAGGTCCGGTAGATATCATACCCCCCCCCTCCAAGGGCCAGGATCCTGGGCGAGAACTCCAGGAAACCCTTGATGGCTTTCATGTATCCGTTATTGGTGAGCTTCAGGTGGGTAAGGGGATCCGAGACAAGGACATCGGCGCCCAGGACGGCCAGGACGGTATCAGGAGAAAAGGATGAGAGGAGCGGAGGGACGACGGCGTCGAACACAAAGGCATAGACCTCGTCGTCCGTACTCTCCTCGAGAGGAACGTTCACCGTGTAGCCCTTGCCCTTTTCCCGGCCCGTCTCCGTCTCAAACCCGGACCAGGGGTAAAGCTTTTTTCCGGTTTCATGGAGAGAGATGAACAGGACCCGCGGATCCTCGTAAAAGGCCTCCTGGACGCCGTTTCCGTGGTGGGCGTCCAGGTCCAGGTAAGCAATTTTCATGTCCGGATGGCTCTCCAGGGCGTCCTTCAGGGCTATGACGATATCGTTGATGTAACAGAATCCCTCGGCATGATCAGGCATCCCGTGATGGAAACCACCCAAGGGGTGGAAGGCCACCTGGATTTCTCCTCCATTGAGTCTTCGGACGGCCTCGAGGGTCCCTCCCGCCGCCTTGAGGGACCATTCGTAGATCCCCTGGAGAATGGGGGTGTCTTCTGTCCCCAGACCCCTGGAGAGCATATCCAGGCTTACCTTTCCGGCGCTGGCCTCTTTTAAAAGCGCAAGATAGGCAGGGTCGTGAAAGGAGGTCAAATACTTTTCCTCAATGGTGTCCGGTTCAAAAACACTCATCCAGGGATGATTCATGACGCCGTAACGGGAACACAACTCGTAAGTCTTCGACGCCCGTTCTGGTTTGAAAGGATGATCCGGGCCGAAATCGAACCGGGCCATTTCGCTGGAATAAACAAAGAGGGATTGAAATGGGTGGTCATTATGGAGATCCAATCTCTGCTCCTGGTGACCGTTTTTACCGATGGCGCATGGAGAAAAAACGGAAATAGTTCAGAGAAATCCTAGCAGATAAGAAAAAGGGGGGTCAATGAAAAAGCACGATATGAACCTTCGGTCTTCAGGCTTGATCGATACGGACCTCGAGGCCTCCCCTTGAACCGGCAGAATCAGGGTCTCTGGAGTTCCGCCGACCCATCGGTCTCATCCGCAAAGGACCGACGGACCCGCTTTATGGGACGGATGCCCTTGTGGCGAGGGGTCTGCCGGCATTCGTCTCCACCGCTCCGCCAAAAAGGTCGAAAATGATCATTCCCCGCTTCCGAAATTTGAGAATACGGGCAAAACTCGTCACTGTCACACTTTTCCTGGTACTGGTCCCCCTTCTCTGCGTGGCCTACCTTGCCATGGACCGATTCGGGAAAGCACTGCGCGGCGCTGCTGAGGAAGACCTGGAACACCTTGTCAGAAACATCTACTCCATGTGCAAGATCCACCGGGAAATAGTCCAGCGCGAGGTCGGCCGGAATATCCGTGTGGCGAGACATGTTCTCGCCCGAAGAGGCCAGATTCGCCTCTTTGAAGACGAGAAGATCCACTTTACGGCGGTGGACCCGTTCACCCTAAAAAAGGCCCTCCTTACTATTCCCCTATTGAAGGCCGGTGACACCCCATTGACCGGGGATACATCCTTTGTAGAAGAAGTCCGGAAATTAACGGGTGGAACCTGCGGACTTTATCAGCGAATCCGGGAAGACCGTTTTCTCTGCATTTCGAGCACTCTTAAAGACATTAAGGGCAGGCAGATCACCGGTACCATTCTTCTTCCAGATAGTCCCGCTGTTCAAGCCCTCTTGTCCGGGAACCCGTACCGGGGCCGGGCCCGCATCTCGGGCGAATGGTACCTCACGGCCTATGACCCCATCCTGGGACCGGGCGGTTCTGTTATCGGGGCCTTCTCCGTGGGAGTGAAGGAACAAGGGACTGAATCCCTCAAGGCCGAAATCCGTGGCATTCGGGTGGGTAAAACGGGTTACGCCTATATCATGGACAGCAGTGGCGTGTTGAAGATCCATCCGGCCAAAGAGGGCGAAAATATCATCCATTCCAAGGATTCTTCCGGGTTTGAATACATCCGCGCCATGATCCAGGAATCCATCCATCTCCCCCAGGGGGCGGTGGGCACTATCCGTTACCCCTGGGTCAATCCGGAACTCGGCGAAACGGAACCGAGGCAGAAGATAACCAAGTACATGTACTTCAAGCCCTGGGGCTGGATCATCGCGGCTGGGACTTACGAAGAGGAGATCTACCAAGATCTCAGCGATACAGAGAGATTCATAGGCTTGATGGTTCTCTTGGGCGTGGTCTTGGTGCTGTTCCTGACCTTGTCCCTTTCAAAGGTCCTGACAAGACCGATTCAGGAACTAACAGAGGTGACCACCAGGATGGTGGAAGGAGATCTCTCCCAAAGGGTCAAAGTGCGCGGAGGGGATGAAATCGGTGTCCTCGGCACCTCCTTCAACCGAATGATCAGTCAGATCCAGCATTACACATCAAACCTGGAAAAGATGGTGGATGCCCGCACCAGGGAACTCAAGGAATCCAGGGAACGCTACCGCGAACTCACCCGCTTCCTGAACAGCATCCTTGACAGCGCCACAGAGTATGCCATCATCGCCGTCGATTTCCACGGCACCATCATGGAGTTCAATAAGGGGGCTGAAAAACTTTTCGGGTGGAAAAAGGACGACGTCCTTCATAAAAAAAATATCACTATTACCCTCACCCCGGAGGACGTGGCCAGGGGCATGCCGGCCATCATGTCCAAACGGGCCCGCAGCGAGGGAATCTGTGAACTGGAAATGATCCGGATCCGGAAGGGCAACGAGTATTTCCCGGCCCATACCTCCGTCACCGCCATCAAGGATCCGGACGGACGGACCACGGGATTTCTTGAGATCATCCGTGACCTGACCCGGAGAAAATCTCTCGAAAAGGAGCTTCGGGAAACCAAGGAATTCCTGGAAAACATCATGGAAAGCTCCGTAGACGGAATCGTTACGACCGACCTTAAGGGAAAAATCACTTACCTGAACCGGGCCATGGAAGAGATGATCCAATACCGTAGAGAAGAAATCCTGGGACAACACATCTCCACCGTTTACGTCAGGGGTATTCAGGAGGCCCGGGATATCATGGCCCTGCTGAAGGCCCGGGAGCGGGCGGAAAACTACGAGATGGAAGTCAAAAGAAAGGACGGAGAAATTCTGGTCATCCAAAATTCTCTCTTCCTGGTCCGGGATGAGGAGGGCAAACTGGTCGGAACCGCGGGGATATTCAAGGACGTTACGGAGAAAAAGCGTCTCGAAGCCAAACTCAAGGCCGCCCAGGTCCGGCTCGTGGAGGCCTCCAAGATGCGGGCCCTCGGAGAATTGGTCGCAGGGGTCGCCCACGAACTCAACAACCCCCTCATGGCCTCAAAGACCATCCTGCATGTCATCTTGAAAAATATTAAGGAAGAATGCCGGGAGCGGGAAAGGCTGGAACTCATCAAGAAATGCAACGACCGGATAGAAAGAATCGTTGAGCATCTCAGGGAATTTTCCAGGCAGACCAAGCCCCGGTTCCAAGAACTGGACGTGAACCTGCCCATTGAGAACGCCCTGATGATTACGGGCCAGCAACTCCTTAACCACGGTATCGCGATTGAGAGAAAACTTTCAAACGATCTTCCCAGGATCTGGGGAGATTCGAACCAACTCGAACAGGTCTTTCTCAACCTGATTTCCAATGCCAGGGACGCCATGGATGAAGCAGAAGGGAACAACCGCAAATTGACTATTGTGTCCACCTTGGTCGAAGAAGAAAATAAGCCCTGGGTTCTGGTCTCAGTCAGGGACACGGGTGTAGGCATTCCCAGGGAAAACCTCGATAAAATCCTGGAGCCCTTCTTTACCACCAAGCCCGTTGGAAAGGGAACGGGGCTTGGGCTCTCCCTCTGCTTCGGCATCGTCGAGACCCACGGAGGCCGGATAGAGGTTGAGAGCGAGTTGGGCCTCGGAACAGAAGTAAAGATCTACCTGCCGGTTTATGATCC
>JAFDEE010000126.1 GCA_019310525.1 Deltaproteobacteria bacterium
CTCGCGCGCCTTGCATCTCCAGAAAACTCGGCAAATCGCTCAATTTAGGTATCCATAAAATTCCCGGTACCAATCCACAAACCGTTGAACACCTTCCCGGATCGTCATCCTGGGAGAATACCCGAAATCATCCACCAGGTCGTCCACGTCGGCCCAGGTGGCCGGCACATCGCCCGGTTGCATGGGAAGGAAATTCTTTTTGGCAACCTTTCCCAGGGCCGCTTCAATGGCTTCTATGAATTCCATGAGACCTACCGGAGAGTTGTTCCCGATATTGTAAATTCTGTAAGGGGCCCTTGAGCGGGACGGATCCGGACTTTTCCCGTCCCAGTCCGGGTCGCCCTCCGGGGGCCTGTCCAGGACCTTGACCACCCCTGTTACGATATCATCCACATAGGTGAAATCCCTTTTCATGTCCCCCTGATTGAAGACATCGATGGGCGAACCCTCCAGAATCGACTTCGTGAAGAGAAAGAGGGCCATATCAGGCCTTCCCCAAGGCCCGTAAACCGTAAAGAAACGAAGCCCGGTGCAGGGGATTCCGAAAAGATGGCTGTAAGTATGGGCCATCAGTTCGTTTGATTTCTTGGTTGCCGCATAGATGGAAATGGGATGATCCACGGGATCATGGACTGAAAAGGGATACTTTTCGTTCAGTCCGTACACCGAGGAGGAGGAGGCGAACACCAGGTGCCTGACCCCGTGATGCCGGCATCCTTCCAGGATACTCAGGAAACCCGTGATATTTGAATCCACATAGCTGAAAGGATTCGTCAAGGAATACCTTACACCAGCCTGGGCGGCCAGGTGGCAGACCGCATCGAACTTTTCTGCGGCAAAGAGCCTCTCCATGGCCTCCCGATCTTCGAGATCCATCTTTTTGAAACGATAGGCGGGATATTTGGTGCTGGAAACCCAATCGCCGCTGTCGACCCCAAGACGATCGATCCCGTCCCTTTTCAGTCTGCCGTATTTCAACCGGACGTCATAGTAAGGGTTGATATTGTCTATCCCCACGACCTCGTCCCCCCTTTCAAGGAGGCGAACCGCGGTAAAGGAGCCGATAAAACCGGCCGTCCCTGTAACAAGTATTTTCATGAATCCACTCCGGTGTACCCTGCGGCGTCCGGTTGCTCAGGCAAGAGAAGCCGCCAAACACTTCATGAGCCGGGACAAACCGCTATGATGTCAATGACCATCTTCCGCTATATCGATCACTGGACAAATAAACTTTAAACATGCATGATGCCGTAATACCCGGCCACACATTCGGTTTTTCAGGGACTATATGGTATTCAGATTTTCAATGCAATATCATCGGCCGGCAAACGCCTGGACCTTACAAAAGGAGACCCAGAAGGCCGGGGGACCCGCTGATACACTACCACTTGAACCCCTGGCCGCCCGAATCTTCGGATCCTCTCTTGTTAACAAAAATCATGCTTCAATAAATTAAATACCGCTATGCTTTATTAAAAAGAGCATTATTTATATTTATTTAAGTAAAATATATTGACAAAAAAATTTAATTTTGTAAAATTATTTATCATCTGTACTCATTAGTATCCAAAGTAGTACTATTTTGCTGTTCATTTTTTACACAAAAGCGATCTGCACTTTTTTAAAAATGTTTATGGATATTCATGCCGACATTTCGATGCAAAATCAGCACGAAGGCGGGTCATACGATTGAAAAGACCCTGATCTCGTCCGGCAAAAACGCCCTCAAGGCCCATCTCGAAAAGGAAGGGTACTTCGTCATCGATATACGCAGGGTCGAAGGCCTTGGAGGCATCCTGAGGCACAGAAGACGGGTCAGGGGCCGTGAATTCCAGGTCTTCAACCAGGAATTCGCTGTACTCATCAAGGCGGGCCTTCCCATACTCGGGGCCCTGAATATCATCATCGAAAAGCGGAGGGAGGGAGAATTCACTCAAATCCTTGAAGAAATCCGAAAGGAAATTGCAGGAGGGGCCTCCGTTTCCGAGGCCTTCGGAAAGTATGCCCATGTCTTCTCCAACCTCTATGTTGCCACCCTGCAAGCCGGAGAAAAGAGCGGGGACATGCCCCTCGCCATCCGCCGGTACGTGGATTATCTCAAAAAAGTGAACAAAATCAGACAGAAGGTGATATCTGCCTCCGCCTATCCCCTGATTCTCCTCCTCGCATCCACCTTCGTGGTCTTTTTTCTCTTGACTTACGTAATTCCATCTTTTACCAGGACCTTCTTCGATGCCCAGGTACAGATGCCGGCATTGACCATGGCCCTCATCGGGGCAAGCTTCTTTATTCGATCTCATCTACTTATTATTACAGGGTTTTTTCTATGCCTTGTCCTGGGTTACGTCTTTTATAGAAAATCTGAAACAGGGAGGAAGCGTCTTGACAGCCTGAAACTGCACTGGCCCTTTCTGGGTGATCTGTATCGCCATTACTCTCTGTCCAAATTCAGCAGGACATTGGCAATGGTTTTGCATGGTGGAACTCCATTAGTGGATTCCCTCCGGATATCTTCGGGATCGTTGGACAATGTATTTATCAAGAACGCACTTGAAATCGTGGCTGATAACATTGAAAAGGGGAAGGGGTTCAGCGAGGCCCTTGGGGAAACCGGGATCTTTCCCGGACTCGCCTTGAGCATGATCGAAGCCGGAGAGAAAAGCGGGGCACTGGAACAGGTGCTTGAAGAGGTAGCCGATTTCTATGAGGCCGACGTGGACACGGGTCTTTCGATCCTGACTTCCTCCATCGAACCCGCATTGATGATCATCATGGGACTGTTGATAGGATTCATCGTGCTGGCCATGTATCTTCCCATTTTTCAAATGGCGGGCGCTGCGGGGTAGACGGGAAAGGGAAGAAGAGAAGAGCGGCCTTGCATCTCCATGGTGCATCTTGAGGACCTGCGTGTCCGGATAAAGGAAGGGGTGCAGACCACAACCATGCCGGGAATATTCGAGCGACCCATAGCAAACGAAGGGTACCAAAAACTCAGGTTCGGGGACCTCTGCGTAAAAATGGGGTTTATGACCGAGGAACAACTGAAGTCCGCCATCGCGAAAAAGGAGATCGCCCAGGAACGATTGGGGAAAATATGTGTCCGTGAAGGCTTATTGGACGAAGAACAACTGGCCATGGTAATCGCCGTCCAGCACTATTACAACTATGTAGAACTTGAGGGACCGAGGGACCCCGAACTTCTCGGTCTGATCCCCCTGGAACTCATGATGAAATACCAGTTCGTCCCATACGAGCAGGACGGGGAGACCCTTGTGATTGCCATGGCTGACCCGGTGGACTTCGTGAAAGTGGCCAGCTCCCTCGAAGTGCTCCTGGACAGGCCCGTCTCGGTTGTCATCGCAAGCGAAACAAGGATAAAAAGCCTCCTCAAGAGGCTGGAGTCGGAGCACAATGTGCTGGATTCCGTCTCGGACGGGATGCGCCTCTCCCTGGTCAAGGAATCCGAGAAAGGGGAAGAGACCCTCAGCCTTGAGAAGGTGACCGCTGAGGAGAGCCCCATTGTCAGGCTGGTGGATTCCACCATCCTGGATGCCATCAACAAGAAGGCCAGCGACATCCACTTCGAATCCTCCGAACAGGGGGTCGTGATCCGGTACAGGATCGACGGCATGCTCCACCAGATCACTGAACCCCTCGACCTCCAGTACCAGAGCCAGATCATTTCAAGGATCAAGGTGATGTCGGAGCTGGATATATCAGAGAAGCGGATCCCCCAGGACGGGAGATTCAAGTTGAAGGTCAAGGACCGGAATATCGACTTCAGGGTTTCGATCCTGCCGACCCTGTTCGGGGAAGACGCCGTGATCCGGATCCTGGACCGGGAATACCTGATGCCCGACTCCAAGGAATTCCGCCTGGACGACATGAACCTGCCCGAGACGGAACTCCGCCGCATCAGGAAGATGATCCACGCCCCTTACGGCATGTTCCTGGTTACGGGGCCGACCGGGAGCGGAAAGACGACTACCCTCTACGCAGCCATTTCGGAAATCAACAACCCCAACGAGAAGATCATCACCATTGAGGATCCCGTCGAGTACCAGCTCAAGGGAGTCGTCCAGATTCCCGTAAACGAAAAAAAGGGTCTCACCTTCGCCCGGGGTCTCCGCTCGATACTCCGGCATGACCCGGACAAGATCCTGGTAGGGGAAATCCGGGACGAGGAAACCGCCCGGATCGCCCTGCAATCGGCCCTGACCGGGCACCTCGTCTTCACCACCGTCCACGCCAACAGTTCCTTCGAGGTGATCAGCCGATTCATTCACATGGGGATCGAACCCTACAACCTGATCTCGGCCCTGAATTGCATCATCGCCCAGAGGCTCCTGAGAGTTCTATGCCGCTGCAAGCAAATGGTCGAGGAGGATGAAAAGGAAGAGTACCTTAAGGAGTGCGGGCTCGATTACGAGGCTTACTCGAGCCATACCTTTTTCAAAGAGAACGAACTGGGCTGCGATGTCTGCAAAGGGTCCGGGTTCAAGGGCAGGCAGGCGATCATCGAACTCATAGAGATGACGGACGCCGTAAAGGAACTCTTCCTTGACGGACAATCCATATCCGCCTTGAAGAGAGAGGCGAGGGGGGCCGGTACCACTTTTCTGAGAGAGGCGGCCATGAACCTGGTCTTATCCGGTCGGACTTCAGTTCGGGAGGCTAACCGGGTGACCTTTATCGAATAAGGATGGAGATGTTTGGCTCTTCCAGGGTATACACAGGGATCGAGATTGGTCCCGGCCGGGCCAGAATGGCGCGGGTGTGTAAGGAGAAAAGGGGCTGGAGGTTGCTCCATTGCAAGGAAGTCCCCTTTCCCGACGGCGTGCTGGAACCATCCTACAAGAAGGAAAACGTGGCCGATCCCGAAGGCTTCATATCCGTCATCAGGGAGTTGATCAAGGGGATCAAGGGGTTGTCCAGGATCGGACTGGCCCTGCCCAACGAGAGCCTTAAGGTGACGATCCACCATCTCGAAACCTTACCCAAGTCGAGGGACGGAATGACCGATTTCATCCTTTGGAAGGAAAGGGAGGAACTCCCTTTTCCACCCGAACAGGCGAAGGTCGCCTACTCGGTCTTCTCCATCCCGACCCTCAACGGGAAAAGCCTCATAGCTGCGATCGGATCCCGGGATATCATCCAGGACTACGAAAGGAACCTTAAAAGGCTCAGGTTGACCCCTGAGGTCATTCAACCCTCATCGATCAATCATTTGAATTTCTATCTGCCCCATATACCATCGTCCGGAACGTTTGCATTTCTCGGGGTTTTCGAAAAATACTTTTCATTCCTGGTCTTCGAGGAGGGAGGGCCTATCTTTTACCGGGGAAAGAGGAGGGCCCCTGTAGCCGTCCATTTCCTCCAGGAAATCGACATGAATCTTGAGCTTTTCCTGAACGAGTACCCGGGCAGGGAAATCCCGATCCTCTATCTTCAATGCCAATATTTGCCGTCCAGGGATTTCATCACGGAATTCCGAGACTATTTCAATATAAAAACAGAAATCATCCCGGAAGAAGATATCATCATACTCCCGGGAGGAAGCGATGAAATTAAAGGAAGCGGCGATATCGCCCCCTTTGTATCTGCTATCGGGGCCGCACAGAGTTTGGTGATATAAAGATTCAAGGGGCCGAAGGTTCGAAGGAAGGGTACAAACCAAAAAAATTCAGAAAAGGGGCGTTTTTCGATTGAAACCAATCCTCCTGAATCTTGCTGCGGACCGCCAGCCAGGGACCAGGGTCTCGCCGGTCCTTCTGCTGGGCCTGGCCCTTCTTGTGGGATTTTTTACTTATTACACGATGAAAGCGATCTACGAGAACCGGCGGACCATCGCGGAGTACGAGAGGAAAATCGCAGCGATCGATCGGGGGAAGAGAATCCGGGTGAAAATTCCGGAAAACCGTTTGCCGAAGGTCTCAAAGGAAAGGGCCGTCGAGGTGGAAAATGAGGTCGGATTCATCAATGCCGCGATCTTCGGTAAACTCTTCCCGTGGGATCTCCTTCTGGATGATTTAGAACGTTCCGTTCCGGAAGGAGTCGTCCTGTTGAAGTTCGCCGCTGAGGAAAATACGAGAAAGGTGCAAATCCAGGGTGAGGCACGGGCCATGGAAGAGATCACGAGGTTCCTGGAAAACCTGGAAAACTCCAGACATTATAGTGAGACAGCGCTGAGGAGCCTGAACACGGCATCCATGGACGCCTCGGAGTATCGCGGCGAAGGGCCGGGA